>JBDHSE010000184.1:0-5978 GCA_039807955.1 Ideonella sp.
ATCTTGAGGTCGGTCGTGCCGTCCTTCTTCTTCGCGACGTGCTCCATCAGGACGACGACGTTCTTCACGCCGCCGACCAGGTCCATCGCGCCGCCCATGCCCTTGACCATCTTGCCGGGGATCATCCAGTTCGCGAGGTCGCCCTGGTCGGTGACCTGCATCGCGCCGAGGATCGCCATGTTGATCTTGCCGCCGCGGATCATCGCGAAGCTGTCGTGGCTGCCGAAGATGCTTGTTCCGGGGATCGTCGTCACCGTCTGCTTGCCGGCGTTGATGAGGTCGGCGTCGACTTCGTCCTTCGTCGGGAACGGGCCGATGCCGAGCATGCCGTTCTCGCTTTGCAGCCAGACCTCGATCTTCGGGTCGACGAAGTTGGCGACCATCGTCGGCAGGCCGATGCCGAGGTTGACGTAGAAGCCGTCCTTGAGTTCCTGCGCGGCGCGCGCCGCCATCTGATCGTGTGTCCAGGTCATGGTCAGGCTCCCGCTTTCTCGGTGAGGGTCAGCTTCTCGATGCGCTTCTCGGGGTGGGCGTTGAGCACGATGCGCTGCACGTAGATGCCCGGCAGGTGCACGCTGTCGGGGTCGAAGGTGCCGGTCTCGACGATTTCCTCGACTTCGACGATCGTCGTCTGCCCCGCCATCGCGACGGCCGGGTTGAAGTTGCGCGCAGTGCGGCGAAAGATCAGGTTGCCGCTCTTGTCGGCCTTCCACGCCTTGACGAGCGAAACCTCGGGGACGAGCGAGCGCTCCATCACGTAGACGTGGCCATCGAACTCGCGTGTTTCCTTGCCTTCGGCGATCACCGTGCCGACGCCGGTGCGGGTGTAGAACGCCGGGATGCCGGCGCCGCCGGCGCGCAGCTTCTCGGCGAGCGTCCCCTGCGGCGTGAACTCGAGCTCGAGTTCGCCGGCCAGGAACTGGCGCTCGAACTCCTTGTTCTCGCCGACGTAGCTCGAAATCATGCGCTTGACCTGCCGCGTCTCGAGCAACACGCCGAGGCCGAAACCGTCGACACCGGCGTTGTTCGAGATGACGGTCAGGTTCTTGACGCCCGAATCGTGCAGCGCGGCGATCAGCGCCTCGGGAATGCCGCACAGCCCGAAGCCGCCGACGGCCATCAACTGGCCGTCGCGGACGACGCCTTCGAGCGCCTTGGCGGCGCTCGGATAAATCTTGTTCATGGACGATCTCCTTGTTTCACAGAACGAGCCTACACCGCAACGCCGCATGTGCTCGTCGCGCGGGATGGGCTATTGTCGCCTGCCGCGCCGCGTTCGACGTCACCCCCCCGGCGACTCGTCGCCTCGCACCACCGGCCGAGGCGCGACCCCGATCGACACGATCCGTTCACGCCGGCGCAGGAGGCGCCTGTCGATTGATGTCGCGTAACCGATTCCATCTGATCGACTCTAGAATGCGGCGCGATTGCTCGGAGACGCTCCCATGGTTCGACTCGACGGCCCGGCCCTGCGTGGCGCAAGCGCTGCGATCCTCCTGTCGCTCGCCGCCTGTGCTTCCCAGGTCACCCGCCCGCCGGAGCCGGCCAATGCCGTGCGCGAGCCGGTGCGCGCGTTGTCGTCGTTCAAGGTGGTGATGTCGCCACAGGCCCATGAGCAGCTTGCCGACAACCTGAAGTTCAACATCGACACGCTGCGCGCGAAAGTCGGCCTCGCGCTGGAATCCAGGAATCTCGTCGCCAAGGACGGCGACTTCGAGTTGACGGTCGTCGTCGACGAGATTCGCGTGCGCGGCACCTTCAGCGCCGTGATGTTCGGCTTCATGGCCGGCGACGACCACCTCTATGGCACGGCGACGCTGCATCGCGGCGACAAGCCCATCGGCAGTTTCGGGGTGAAGACGTCCTGGGCCCTGGGCGGCCTGGCCGGCGGTCAGGACGACGCGCGTCTGAGCTGGTTGTACGAGGAGTTCGCCAAACAGCTCGCGGGAGAACTGGTCGCGCGGCGCGAAGCCGGTCCGGCCAAGTAGCGGGATCAGTCCAGGTCGCCCGCGAGGCGCCAGCTTCGCCGCAATGCCGCAGGCCACTCGCCGCGGTCGATCAGCGCGTCGATCGCGTCGCTTTCGCGGCCGCACTCGAGTCCCTGCGAAGCGAGCCAGGCGTCGTCGAAATAGGTGTGGCGGTAGCGCTCTCCGGCGTCGCACAGCAGCGTGACGACGGCGCCCCGCTCGCCGCGCGCCGCCATGCTGCCGGCGCAGGCGAGCGCGGCGACGAGGTTCGTTCCCGTCGATCCGCCGACGCGCCGGCCGAGGCGGACACTCAGGCTGTGCATCGCGGCGAGGCTCCAGACGTCGGGCACCTTGACCATCGCGTCGAGCACGCCGGGAACGAACGACGCCTCGACGCGCGGCCGGCCGATGCCTTCGATGCGCGAGCCCTCGTCGATCGTGAGCGACGCATCGCCGCCCACGTAGTGGTCGAAGAACACCGAGCGCTCGGCGTCGACGCCGCAGACGCGCGTCTCGTGGCGGCAGTAGTGGACGTAGCGGCCGATCGTCGCGAGCGTCCCGCCGGTGCCGGCGCTGGCGACGATCCACGCCGGGCAGGGATGCGTCTCGCGCCGCATCTGCGCGTAGATGCTCTCGGCGATGTTGTTGTTGGCGCGCCAGTCGGTCGCGCGCTCGGCGTAGGTGAACTGGTCCAGGTAGCGCCCGCGCAGTTCGCGCGCGAGACGCTCGCTTTCGGCGTAGATCGCGCCGGCGCCGTCGACCAGGTGGCAGCGCCCGCCGTAGAACTCGATCGCCGCGATCTTCTGCGCCGACGTTCCGCGCGGCATGACGGCGACGAACGGCAGCTCGAGCAGGCGCGCGAAGTAGGCCTCGCTGATCGCGGTCGATCCGCTCGACGCTTCGACGATCGTCGAGCCCTCGTTCAGCCAGCCGTTGCACAGCGCGTAGAGGAACAGGCTGCGCGCGAGCCGGTGCTTCAAGCTGCCGGTCGGGTGGCTCGATTCGTCCTTCAGGTAGAGCTGCACGCCGGGGAATCCGGGCAGCGCGACCGGGATCAGGTGGGTGTCGCTCGAACGCTGGAAGTCGGCCTCGATGCGGCGCACCGTCTCGCGCACCCAGGCACGTCGCGCGTCGCTGCGGATCGCGGCCATCGGCAAAGCTTCAGGTCAGGATCGCGCGCAGCCAGTCCGGCAGCGGCAGCGTCTTCTTCGCCGGGAAGTCGAGCCAGACGGTCGTCGCGCCGCCCGTGGCATAGAGCACGCCCGGCTCGTCATCGCGTTCGAGCGTGACGAAGGTGTCGAAGCTCGACCGCCCGACGGCGCCGATGAACTGGCGGGCGCGCAGGTTGCCCGGGTACTCGATCTGGCGGATGAAGTTGCAAAACGCGTTGACGATCACGAAGCCCTCGCCTTCGGGCGAAAGCGGCATGCCGAGCTTGTGCAGCCACTCGATGCGGATCGTCTCGAAGTAGCGGAAGTAGACCGCGTTGTTGACATGGCCCATCGCGTCCATGTCGCCCCAGCGGATCGGGATCGCCATCTCGTAGACGAGCTTCTTCTGGTCGGGAATGTCGATGCGCATGGTCGGGTTCGGGATGAGTTGGGATGGGTCAGGCGATCTGGCGCAGCGAGGCACGGTAGCAGTTCTCGCCGAGTGGCCTGCCGTGGGCGTCGAAGCTCCTGCGCGCGATGAGCCGGGCGCCCATCGCGAGGTAGAACGCCTCGGCCTCGTTGCCCTCCAGGCACCACAGGCGCAGGGCATCGAAGCCGGCCGATCGCAGCCACCCGGTGCCTGCCTGCCAGAGCGCACGGCCGATGCCCTTGCGCTGCAGCGCAGGGTCGAGATAGATCGCGAACAGTTCGGCGTCGAGCGCGGCGGCCGGATCGTCCGCGTCCTGCACCCGATACGGTCCGACGCTCGCAAAGCCGCAGACGCGATCCCCGCGTAGCGCGACGAGCAGCTGGCGGCGCAGCGCCGGGTCCGCGTGGCGCGTGGCCTCGTGCGACCAGACCGCTTCGCGCTGCGCGAGCGGAAACTCGTCGAACATCGATTGCGCAAAGACGCTGCCGTAGGTGGCGATCCAGCTGTCCCAGTGAATGCGTGCGACGGCCGGCGCGTCCTGCACCGTCGCGCTGCGAATGCGCACGTCCTGCATCGTCAAACCGGGTCGATGCCGAGTTCGGCCGCGATCCGCGCGACGGTCGCGCGCAGCACCGCGACCTCTTCGCGCAGGCGCGCCTGTTCGGCCTTGAGCGACGCGATCTCGCCGGCGGCGACGAAGTCCTCGGCGTCGGACGCGACCGCTGCCGGCGCCGCAACCTCGCCGCACAGCAGGTGCGCCCAGCGCTGCTCGCGGGCGCCCGGCGCGCGCGCCAGCTTGACGACGAGCGGCGGCTCGCGCGCCGCGAGTTCGTCGAGGAAGCCCTCGACCGACGAGATGTCGGCGAAGCGGTGCAGCCGCTCGGTCGATGCGCGCAGCTCGGCCACCGTCTGCGGCCCGCGCAGCATCAAGAGCGTGAGGATCGCCTCCGACTGCCCCGGCACGCCGAGCGCGCGCCTGAAGTTGTGCTCGAAGCGTGCGACGCGGCTGCCGCTGACCTCGACGACGAGCGCGAGCGCCTTGAGCGCATCGACGGCGACCTGCACCTCGGCGTCGGTCGCGGCAATCACCGGGTCGCGCGCCGTCTTCTGGTTGCAGCCGAGCACGAGCGCGTTGAGCGACAGCGGGTAGCTGTCGGGCACCGTGAACTGCTTTTCGACGAGCACGCCGAGCACGCGCGCTTCGAGCGGCGAGAGCGGGCGCAGGCTCATCGTGCAGTCAGAAGCTCAAACCGCGAAGCCGTCGTCGGCCTGGATGATCGCGCCGTTGATGAAGTGGCTCTCGTTGGCGCACAGCATCATCAGCACGGTGTCGAGGTCCTTCGGCTGGCCGATGCGCCGGCGCGGCAGCGTCGCGATCAGCTTCTGGCCGCGCTCGGTGGCCCATTGATGGTGGTTGATCTCGGTGTCGATATAGCCGGGGCAGATCGCGTTGACGTTGATGCCGAAGCGCCCCCACTCGAGCGCCATCGAGCGCGTCATGTGCACGACCGCCGCCTTGCTGATGCTGTAGACGCCGATCTGGCCGAGCACGCGCAGCCCCGCCATCGACGCGATGTTGACGATGCGCCCTCCCGTGAAAGTGCCCGGCGCGGCCCCTTGCGAGCGCGCGATCATCCGCTTGCCGACCTCCTGCGCGACGAAGAACGCGCCCTTCGCATTCGTGTCCATTACGTAGTCGTAGTCGGCCGGGCTCACGTCGATGAGCTTCTGTGTCGCGCCGACGCCCGAGTTGTTGACGAGGATGTCGAGCGTGCCGACCTCGGTCTCGGCGTGCGCGACGGCCGACTTGATGCTCGCGTAGTCGGTCACGTCGAGCGGCACGACGTGCGCGTCGCCGCCTTCGGCCTCGATCTCGGCGTGCAGCGTCTTCAGCCGATCGACGCGCCGGCCGGCAAGCACGACCGCCGCGCCGGCCGCGGCGAGCGTCTTCGCGAACTGCGCCCCGAGCCCGCTCGATGCGCCGGTGACGAGCGCGACGCGCCCCGACAGGTCGATCGAATAACTCATGGCGCCGCCTCCTTCGAAGATTCGCGGCCACGATAGCACGCGTGCAGCGCAGCCTTCGCGCGGCGGACGACCTCGTAAACTCGGGCCTGACCCCGCGTGGCCCACCACGGAGAACGAGACATGACCCCCGAAGAGATCCTTGCCCAGCATGGCCCGCGCGAAGCGATGGAGTACGACGTCGTCGTCGTCGGCGCCGGACCGGCCGGCCTTTCGGCGGCGATCCGCCTGAAGCAGCTTGCCGCGGTGCAGGAGAAGGAGGTATCGGTCGTCGTCCTCGAGAAAGGGTCCGAGCCCGGCGCGCACATCCTGTCGGGCGCGATCATGGACACGCGCGCGCTGACCGAACTGATCCCCGACTGGAAGGAGCGCGGTGCGCCGCTGCTGCAGCCGGTGACCGAAGAC
>JBDHSE010000185.1:0-5971 GCA_039807955.1 Ideonella sp.
TCGATCGTCGAGAAGGAGACCGGCGTCGCGACCGACCGCGGCAAGGTCGCCGGCGTCTTCACGAACCGGCTGCGCCTCGGGATGCCGCTGCAGACCGACCCGACCGTGATCTACGGTCTCGGCACGCAATTCGACGGCAATCTGCGCAAGCGCGACCTGCTCGCCGATACGCCGTACAACACCTATACGCGTGCCGGTCTGCCGCCGACGCCGATCTCGATGCCGGGCAAGGCTTCGCTCGAAGCCGCGGTGCGACCCGAGGCGACGAAGGCGCTCTACTTCGTCGCCCGCGGCGACGGCAGCAGCGAATTCAGCGAGACACTGCCTGCGCATAATCGGGCGGTGAACCAGTACCAGCGCGGCAAGTGAGGCCCGGCCGCTTCATCACCTTCGAAGGCATCGACGGAGCCGGCAAATCGAGCCACCTGCAGGCCGTTGCCGAGCACCTGCGCCGCCGCGGCGGCGAGGTCGTGATCACGCGCGAGCCGGGCGGAACGCCGCTTGCCGAGCAGCTGCGCGAACTCGTGCTGCATGCGTCGATGGACGCGTTGACCGAGGCGCTGCTCGTGTTCGGCGCGCGGCGCGACCACATCGCGCAGGTCATTGCGCCGGCGTTGGCGCGCGGCGCATGCGTGCTGTGCGACCGCTTCACCGACGCGACGTTCGCCTACCAGGGAGGAGGGCGGGGATTCGATCTCGGCGTCCTCGCGCAGCTCGAAGGTTGGGTGCAGCAGGGCCTGCAGCCCGATCTGACACTTTGGTTCGACCTGCCGGCATCGATCGCCGCCGAGCGGCGCGGTGCGGTGCGCGCGCCGGACCGATTCGAGCGCCAGGACGAGGCGTTCTTCGAGCGCGTCAGCGCAGGCTACCGGCAGCGCGCGGAGGCGGACCCGGCGCGCTTCGCGCGCATCGACGCACAGCAGTCGCCGGGCGACGTTGCGGCGCAGGTTGCGGCCGTCCTCGCGGCGCGCGGGCTGTGATGCGAACTACCGCTGCGGTGGACAAGGTGCGCGAGCCGGCAGGCGGCCTGTTGCCCTGGCTCGCCGCGCCGTTGGCCGACGCACTGCGCCACCAGCGCGGCCATGCGCTGCTGGTGCACGGCGCGCAGGGGGCAGGGCAGTTCGAGTTCGCGATCGCGCTGGCGCGCGCCTGGCTGTGCGAGGCACCGATCGACGATCGGCCCGACGGCCTTGCCTGCGGACACTGCGAAAGCTGCAAGCTCGTCGCCGCCGACCAGGTCCACCCCGATCTGCGTGTCCTGCTGCCCGAGGCGCTGCATCTGGCGCTCGGCTGGCAGCAACCGGGCGACGCGCCCGAAGGTGGCGACACGAAGAGAAAGCCGAGCGAGTGGATCTCGATCAAGCAGGTGCGCGCCGCGATCGAGTTCTCGACGCTGACGCGCGGGCGAGGGCGCTTGAAAGTGGTCGTCATCCACCCCGCCGAACGCATGCAGCCGGTGGCGGCAAGCGCGCTGCTCAAGTTGCTCGAGGAGCCGCAGGGCGACCAGCGCTTCGTCCTTGCCTGCAGCGACGCCAGCGCGCTGCTGCCGACGGTGCGCAGCCGCTGCCACGCGCTGGCGCTGCCGACGCCCGACGCGGCGCTCGCGGCGCGCTGGCTGGCCGACGCCGGACTGCCCGGCGCGGACGTCCTGCTCGCCGCGAGCGGCGGCGCGCCGCTGGCCGCGCTCGAGCGCCATGCGATGGGGCTCGATGCGCTGCTCTGGACGAAGCTGCCGGCGCTCGTCGCGGCGGGCGATGCGCAGCCGCTGCAGCAGTTGCCGCTGCCGCTCGTCATCGAATCGCTGCACAAGCTGTGCCACGACGCGATGCTCGGCGCCTGCGGCGTCGCGCCGCGCTACTTCGCGGCCGGCAGCGTGCCGAGGGACGCCTCGCTCGCGCGGCTCGCCGACTGGGGCGGCGCATTGCGGCGTGCTGCGCGCCATGCCGAGCATCCGTGGAATGCGGCGCTGCTCGTCGAGTCGCTCGTGCTGCAGGGCCAGCAGGCATTGAGCGGCCGCGGCGGCTCCCCGGCCGCACGCACACCTGCGGCGCCTGCGACAAAGGGCGATTCGGTACACTCGCGGCGATGAGCGAAACCCCGAGCCGTCCCCCCGCCGCAGCGCCCGCAGGCGGCGCGCGGCCGAGCGTCATCCAGCTCGTGTTTCGCGAAAAGAGCGCGCTCTACGCGGCCTACATGCCGGCGTTGACCGACGGCGGCCTGTTCGTGCCGACGACGCGCGACTACAAGCTGGGCGAGGACATCTACCTGCTGCTGACCTTGCCCGACGACCCGCAGCGCTATCCGGTGGCCGGCAAGGTCGCCTGGCTCACGCCGGCCAATGCGTCGGGCGGGCGCACGCAGGGCGTCGGCGTGCGCTTCCCGGGCGACGAGAAGACGCGCCATCTGAAGCTCAAGATCGAGGAGATCCTCGGCACGTCGATCTCGTCTTCGAAGCCGACGCAGACGATTTGAGCGAACGCGACCGCGCCGCACATCGGCGGCATCCCGGCGCCGCGGCATCCGCATGTACGTCGACTCGCACTGCCACCTGAGCTTCCCCGAGCTTGCATCGCGCATCGACGAGATCCGCGCCGCGATGGCGCAAGCGCGGGTCGATCGCGCGCTTTGCATCTGCACCACGCTCGAGGAGTTTCCCGCGGTGCATGCGCTCGCGCTGCGCTACGACAACTTCTGGGCGAGCGCAGGCGTCCATCCCGACAGCGAGGGCGTTCGCGAGCCGACACTCGCCGATCTGGTCGCACTCGCCGCCAAGCCGCGCGTCGTCGCGATCGGCGAGACCGGGCTCGACTACTACCGGCTCGCCGGCCGCAGCATCGACGACATGGCGTGGCAGCGCGAGCGCTTTCGCATCCACATCCGCGCCGCGATCGCAACCGGCCTGCCGCTCGTCGTGCACACGCGCAGCGCGTCGGCCGACACGCTCGCGATCCTGCGCGAGGAGGGCGCTGGCGCGGCCGGTGGCGTCTTTCACTGCTTCACCGAGACGATGGAGGTCGCGCGGGCGGCGCTCGACCTGGGTTTCTACATCTCCTTTTCCGGCATCCTGACGTTTCGCAACGCCGTCGAGTTGCAGGAGGTGGCGCGCTTCGTGCCGCTCGAGCGCTGCCTGATCGAGACCGACAGCCCGTATCTGGCGCCGGTCCCGCATCGCGGGCGGCTCAACAATCCGTCCTACGTTCAGTTCGTCGCGCACCAGCTCGCGGCGCTCAAAGGCAGCACGGCCGAAGACGTCGCGCAGGCGACGTCGGTCAACTTCGAACGCCTCTTCAGCCGGACCAGGCCGGATGACAAAACCCGGGACATACTTCATGCATCAGTTTAAGTTCGCCTTCTATCTCATTGTTTTATTGACTGTTGCTCCGGTGTTTGCCGGCTCATACGAAGACTTCTTCGTCGCCGTGAAACGCAACGACGGCGGCCGTGTGGCCGAGTTGCTGCAAAAGGGCTTCGACCCGAACACGCCCGACCCGTCCGGCAACGTCGCCATCGTCATGGCGCTTCAGGCGGAGAACTTCGCCGTCGCCGATGCGCTGATGGCGCGGCCCGATCTGAACCTCAACGCGCTCAATGCGGCCGGCGAGTCCGCGCTGATGATGGCGGCGCTGCGCGGCAATCTGGCCTGGTGCGAAAAGCTTCTGGCGCGCGGCGCGAAGGTCAACAAGCCGGGCTGGAGCCCGCTGCACTACGCAGCGTCGGGGCCCGAACCGAAGGTCGTCAGACTGCTGCTCGAGCGCGGCGCCATCGTCGACGCCGAATCGCCCGACAGGACGACGCCGCTGATGTTGGCCGCACGCTACGGGCCGGAGGACAGCGTCACGCTGCTGCTGGCCCACGGCGCCGACCCCAAGCGCATCAACGCCCGCAACATGAACGCCGCCGACTTCGCGCTCGGCAGCGGGCGCGAATGGCTCGTGCAGCGTTTGACCAAGACAGGCGGCTGATCAAAGTCAGTCGGGGCAAGCGTGACGCATTGGCGCTGTCGGCATTTGCCTGACGTTGCGAATGGGGCAAGGATGACTTCCGCTTCGCGCTGGGCGGACTAAAGTGAACTCGTGTCGAAACGTCAGCTTTAGCAAGGAGCGCAACATGCCAGAACCCATGCAGGTCGCCAATCCGTTCGAACTGATGATGAACCCCGAAGCGGTGCTTCAGGCAATCGCGCGATCGGAGCGTCTCGAAAGACTGCACCGTCGCGTCTGTCGCCCGCTCGACAAGCCCGTCATCGCACGCGACGAAGCAGACAAGGGCGAGCATGACGGCGCGGCCACCGGCGCGAGCGATGCCGAGACCGCTGACGGCGCCGAGTACAAATAAAGCTACACATTAGAATATCTGCGCAAGACATTGATAACAAATAACAAACTTTCGCAGGAGTCCGTCCAGACGGACTCCATCGACGCACCGCATGCCAGGGTGTCCGGGCGCCGAATACACCGAGCGCCGGCCCCGAAAGGTATCGCGAACCCGTTCGCGTGACCTCTTCGAAGTAGTGGGTTGCGCCGGCGACGTCTGCGTCGCCAGACTGAACGCGGCGCGGCAGAGTCAACCGTTTCGTTCTTGGGCTTGAGCACTGACGAGCGGGATTTCGGTCTCCCTTTTACTTGCGCCAATGTATATTATGTCAACTGCAACATACAGGGGCCGTTGAGCTCGCGTGATCGAAGCTCAGGGCTCCAAGGCGCAGCACGACGCCCCTCCCGCTCGGCGCTGCAGCGGGCCGCCGACGATCAACAGCCGAACGCCTGCTCCTTGTTCGCTGCCTGCAGTGCCGCGCCGATCGCGTCGGCGAGTTTTGAGACAGCTTGCTGTTGCGCGTGCGCCATGCGGACGTAGTCGGGTTCGGCGACTTGCTGGGTGACGCTGGTGACGCAACTGATCGCAACCCCGTCGCCGCGCACCGACCAGTCGGCGACGAGGCGGGTCTCGCGGCCGGGGATCAGGTCGAAGCGCTGAACATCGATGCGGATGCGCCAGTGTGGCGCTTTGCCGGCTGACCCCGTTGCAAGCGGCGGCCCGAACGCGCGTGTCAAGCGTTCGGCGACGGCACCCCGGATCTCGTCGCCCAGTGGCGCGATCCAGCGCTCCTGCTCGAGAACGGCCAGGCTGCCGTCTGCCTTGCGCACCACCCATTGCGGCTGGTCGATCTGGGCCGGGATGACGACCGGCAACAACTCCCATTCGATTCGGGTCGCGGTGACCGCACGCTCGTCCGCGCCTGGCGGCGGCATCAAGGTGTAGTAGCGCGTCGCCGGTGTCGAGCCGCAACCGGTCAGCAGCGCCGACAGGGTCACGAGCGTCGCCGCAGCCCAGGCGATGCGGCCACGGATCGAAGACGTCAGTCGTTTCATTTCTTGTTCTCGCTGCTCAGGCTTGCGGGATCGGGGTCGGCCGGCTTGCCGCGCAGCAAGGCTTCGGGGTGGCGCTGCAGATAATCGGCCAGCACGCGCAGCGCCTGGGCGGCGCGCCTCATCTCGACCAGCGCCTGGTTGACGTTTTGCTGCAGCGGCGCGTCGGCCTGCGTCACGTTGCGGTCGAGGTTGGCAAGCGTCGTCTGCGCCGAGGCGAGCGTTTTCTGCACATCGACGAGCGCGCGCTGCGCCTCGGGCGTGAGCATCTTGATCATGCCGTTCGCGGCTGCGAGCGTGTCCTTCAAGCCGTCGCTTGCCGCGCCGGCCCGCTGCAGCGTGGACTGAAGGTCCTTGCCGATCTCGTCGAACTTGATCTTGCCCAGCCGCGCGACGATGTCGGCGACCTGCGGCTGCAAGTCGGAGAGCGTGCCGCGGATGGTCGGCATCGTCGGCGGTTCGGCGTTGGCGTCGAACGCCGCCTTCGTCACCTTGGCCGGAAAGTCGAGCGCCACGTAGAGCTGGCCGGTGAGCAGGTTGCCGGTGCGAACCTGGGCGCGCATCCCGGCGTCGACGAGCCGCCCGAGAAAGAGCGCGTCGGCCCG
>JBDHSE010000186.1:0-5911 GCA_039807955.1 Ideonella sp.
GCCGCGTTTGCCCTCTACCGGCAAAGAGGCGGCTCCAGGCAACTGCCGCTGCCCGACTTCTACATCGGGGCCCACGCCGCCGTATCCAACCTCGGCGTTCTCACTCGAGACCCGGCGCCGTACAGAAGCTACTTTCCCCGCCTCCTCGTTCTGGCGCCTTGAACGGCGCCGCATCGGGCACGATGCCCGATCGGGCAGGGGCTGTGCGGGCTGCCGATCGCAGCGATCGCCCACCAAGTCGAGGCCTTCAGTCGCATCGGGCTGGGTCGGTCGAAATCGTCTCTTCAACTTCGCGCCTTGCCAGGGCGGCAAGGATTTGCATCTCGGACTCGAGGCCGCCCCGGCCCAACAGGCGGCGAAGTCGGCCCGCCCAGGCGGTGAATGGAAGGTCGGTTCCCCGTTTGTGGCAAGCTTGCGGCCCAAGTTGCCCTGCCGCGCCGAAGGAAGATCATGGCCATCCCGCTGGAAGCTCTCGAGTCCGAGGTTCTTCGCCTCCCCGCGACCGACCGTAAGAGATTGCTCGACCGGGTCGTCGCCAGCCTGGATGCCGATTCCAGGCGTGATGCCGCATGGGACGCGGCGGCTGCCGCCCGGGAGGCGAAGGCGTTGCAGGACCCATCGCTCGTCGAGCCGCTGGATGAGGTTCTGCAAAGAGCGCGCACCGAACTGACGTGACGCGGTCGATCCATCGGTTCGCCTCCGAGGATCTCCTCGAGGCTGGCCGCCGCTACAAACAAGAGGCTGGTATCGGGCTGACTCGCCGATTCCTTAACGAGTTCGAGCGAGCGATCAAGCTCCTCGAAGAGTTCCCCGGGATCGGCACACCAACGACCGACGGCCGGCAGTCGTTTCCGCTGGTGGGCTTCCCATACACGGTGATCTACCGGCACCTCGGGAGCGAGATTCGTGTGCTCGTGGTGCCTCATCAGAGCCGCGACCCCGACTACGGAGAGGCGCGGCGCTGATGCGCCGCGAGACCGCACCCTGAGCTTTCACAAGGGCTATCCATTGCGCCAAGCACCGTGCATCGAAGGAGTCGGCCGTTTCGACTTCGACATCGGGTTTCATGCACCGGCCACAGAATCACACGTGCAGTATTCGTCGGCCGTCGAGAACGCTGCGCAGGCAACGCTGCGGCTTGGCTGCCTGGCAGAGCGCGCTCGGTTGAAGCCGAGCCTTCAACTCTGGCAACGTTCGGCGGTGCCCTGGCTCGCCGATCTCGGCAGCATTCCCGGTGTTGCAGAAGAACTGCCGGCCGCGTGACGGCCACCTCCAACGACGTGCCGCAAGGAGCCTTGCCCCGTGAAACCGCGAATCACCGTGCTCACGCTGGGCGTCAACGATCTCGAGGCATCGTTGCACTTCTACCGTGATGGTCTCGGCTTTGCGACCGACGGCATCGTCGGCACGGAGTTCGAGCACGGGGCCGTGGTGTTCATCGATCTGCAGCCCGGCCTTCGTCTGGCGCTCTGGCCCCGCGACAGCATCGCGCACGACACCGGGCTTGCCGCAAGTCCGGCGAGTCCGACAGAAATGACCCTGGGCCACAACGTATCCTCGAAGCCGGAGGTTGATGCCGTGATGGCCAAGGCCCGCTCAGCCGGCGCGACGATCGTCAAGGCTGCACATGACACGTTCTGGGGCGGCTACGCGGGCTATTTTCAGGACCCCGACGGGCATCTCTGGGAAGTCGTCTGGAATCCGCAGTGGACGGGGTGAGGCGCAGGCGTGTCAGCTCGCTGCGACCCACCTTCATCCGCCGTGCGCGCCGCGGGTGGCTGAGTTTCGTCGGAAGGCCGCGCACGTTCACGCTGTTGGGGGGCACTCATGTTCGACCATGTCAAGTTCGGAGTCAGCGACTTCGCGGCGAGCAAGGCATTCTTCCTGAAGGCGCTCGCTCCGCTCGGTGTGGTGGCCGTCGCGGAAGGAGCGCCGTCGTACGGCGTGGAGCTGAGCACACCGGGTGGCCTGTCCTCTTTGTGTCTGTTCCAGACGCAGGAGAAGCCGGCTCATCTTCACTTGGCATTCGTCGCCGAGAATCGTCACCAGGTCGAAGCCTTCTATCGTGCGGCACTTGAAGCGGGCGCCAAAGACAACGGCGCGCCCGGCCTGCGCCCGCAGTACCACGCGAACTACTATGCGGCGTTTGTCATCGGCCCGGACGGGCACAACATCGAAGCCGTCTGCCATGAACCTGCGGACCGTCCTTGCCCCTGACCGGCAGCAGCGGGTTGCGCCCGCTTGCGCCCGCAGGTGACCTTCGGCGTTGGGTACGAACGAGGAAGGAGAGCGCAGCGTGGCCGATCCGATTCCCTGGCGAGTTCTTCGCTACCTGTACGCCGCCTACTACCTGTTCGTCGGCATCCTTCTCGTGCTGTCCCTGGTCGGGGCGATCACGCTACCGCAGTTGAAGGTCAGCGAGGCGTCCGGCGCCTTTCAGGCGGCGTTGGGCAGGACCGGGTTCATGTTCCCGCTGCTTGCGTTCACCTACATCGCGTCCGCCTGCGCGCTGTGTTGCCACCGTACGGCGCCGCTCGGGGTGGTGCTGCTCGCGCCGGTCGCCGTCGTCATATTTTTCACGGACACGCTGCTCGACACCGCATGGCTCTTCGGCACATTGAACGCGGCCGTTCTGCTGGCGCTGGCGTGGCACTTCCGGTCCGCGTATCGCCCGCTTTGGTCTTATCCGGCCCAAGCAGATGTGGTTCGCCGCGCCTGACAAACCGGTCCGACGGGCGCGACGTCGCTGCGCGCTTTGCGCCGGCCTCGACGGGCCGCATGTGAAGCGCAAGGGAGCACCACCATGACCGACATCGACGTCGCGATCGAGCGCATCCAGAAGGTGTATGCCACCGCCGTCTGGGAGCGCGATGTGCAGCGCTTCATGGCCCTCTACGACGAGCGTGCGCGCGTCTTCGACGCCTGGGGCGTCTGGCAGTACGACAGCGCGCAGGCGTGGCAGGTCGCGGTGGAGGGTTGGTTCGCCTCGCTCGGGACGGAGCGGGTGCGCGTGACGTTCGCGGAGACGACAGCGTTCGGCAGCACGGCGTTCGCCTGCGCGAGCGCGACCGTCACCTATGCAGGCGTCTCGGCGGAAGGCAAGGAACTGCGCTCGATGCAAAACCGCATCACCTGGGCGCTGCGCACCAGCGGCCACGTGCTGCGAATCGTCCACGAGCACACGTCGGCGCCGATGGGCTTCGAGGACATGAAGGCCATCCTTCATCGCGAGGCCGGCCAGTGAGCGCGCGAACGGCGCTTTCGAGCTTCGAGGAGTGAACATGCCCAGACTTTGCGTGCGCGCCTTCGGCGTATCACTCGACGGCTTTGCCGCCGGGCCGGATCAGAGCCTGCAGCAGCCGCTCGGCGTGCGCGGGCCGGAGTTGATGGGATGGGCGTTTCCGACGCGCACCTTCCACGAAATGCACGATCCGGGCGGCGGCGAGGCGGACACTGTCGACGACCGCATGATGCGCGCCGGCTTCGACGGCATGGGCGCCTGGATCATCGGCCGCAACATGTTCGGCCCGGTGCGCGGCGCGTGGCCCGACGATTCGTGGAAGGGCTGGTGGGGCGACGAGCCGCCGTACCACGTCCCCGTCTTCGTGCTGACGCACCACGCGCGGCCGCCGCTCGAGATGGCCGGCGGCACGGTGTTCCACTTCGTCACCGACGGCATCGAGTCGGCGCTGCGCCGCGCGTTCGACGCCGCGGCCGGGCGCGACGTGCGCCTCGGCGGCGGCGCGGCGACGGTGCGCCAGTACCTGCAGGCGGGCCTCGTCGACGAACTCCACCTCGCGCTGTCGCCGGTGCTGCTCGGCCGCGGTGAGCCGCTGTGGCAGGGGCTGGACCTCGACGCACTCGGCTATGCCTGCACCGGCAGCACGCCGGGCGAACGCGCGACGCACATCGTCGTGCAGCGCAGGCACTGAAGACAGCGCACGCCGCCGAGGTGCCGCATGGCGAGCCCCCGAATGGCGGGCCCGCCGACCCCGCGATCGCGGGGCTGGACAAAGCTGTGCGCGGGGCCTATACCTGATCCGGGCTTCACTGCCAGGAGGTGCTCGTCATGTTGACTATGCTCCCGCGCGTTGCTCTGGCCTGTGTGCTGATCGCAATCTGTGCGCCCGCCGCGGCGCAGCGGTTTGCCCAGACCAACCTCGTCACCGACGATCCGAACGCGCACGCCGCCCAGATCACCGACCCGGCGTTGAAGAACGCGTGGGGCATGTCGTCCAGCCCGAGCGGCCCGTTCTGGGTGTCGGCGGCCGACAGCAACGTGTCGACCGTCTACTCGGTGAATCCGCTCACGCAGGCAACGGCGAAGCTGTCGCTGACGGTGACTGTCCCCGGCGGCCCGACCGGGCAGGTGTTCAATGCCTCGACCGGCTTCAACGGCGACCCGTTCCTCTTCGTCAGCGAGGACGGCAGCATTCACGGCTGGCGGCCGGCGCTCGGCACCGCATCGGAGACGCTCGTCATCGGCTCGCCGGAAAACAGCTACAAGGGCGCCGCGATCGGCAGCCTGAGCGGCAGCACCTATCTCTACGCGGCGAATTTCAAGTCGGGCAATGTCGATGTGTTCAAGGGCGACATGGGCGCGCCAAACCTGGCGGGCAACTTCACCGATCCGAACCTGCCGGCCGGCTATGCGCCGTTCAATGTCCGGAACCTCGGCGACACGCTCTACGTGAGCTATGCGTTCCAGAGCCATCCGGGCGACGACGAGGCGGCCAAGGGCGCGGGGCTGGGCATCGTCGACGCCTTCGACCTCAACGGCCTGCTCGTCGGGCGGATCGCGACCGGCGGCACGCTCGACGCGCCCTGGGGTCTGGCGATCGCACCGTCGTCGTTCGGCGCCTGGGCCGGCAGCCTGCTCGTCGGCAATTTCGGCGACGGCCGCATCAACGCCTTTGACGCGGCGACGCACAGTCTGCTCGGGCAGGTCGCGGATGGCGATGGCAATCCGCTCGAGATCGACGGCCTGTGGGCGATCGGTGCCGGCAACAACGGCCAGGCCGGCAGCAGCAGCCTGCTGTACTTCACCGCCGGGCCCGACGACGAGGCGCACGGCCTGTTCGGCGTGCTGTCCGCGGTGCCGGAGCCCTCGACGACGGCGATGCTGATGCTGGGGCTGGGTTGCCTCTCACTGATCACGCACCGACGCCGCGACCTTCACCGCTGAGGGCGCGCCGCCCAGCATTCGGGCGCACCGGCGCACATCATCTCGCGCAATCGGGCAGACCAGCATGCAATCGCGATCCCGCCGGACCGCCCTCCTCGCGGCCGCCCTCGCCGGCGCGGCCGCAGGCCTTCCGATCGCTTCCGGCGCGCAGACGCAGCTGAGCCGCGCCGAGGTGGCGCAGATGTACACCGCGGCCGGCTTCACGATCGCCAACGACCGCCCGCTGAATGCCTGCGGGCAGCCGGCGCGGCCGCGCGTCACGATGGTCGATGTGAACGGCGACAAGCGCGCCGAGGCGCTCTTCATCGACGAGAGCGCGCAGTGCTACGCGCCGTCGGGCCGCTACTTCGCGCTGCTCGTCAACGAGGGCGGGCGCTGGCGCACGGTGATCAGCGGCAAGGGGCAGATCCAGGCGCAGGCGAGCCGCAGCGCGGGCTGGCTCGACATGCAGGTCAGCGAAGCCGGCTGCACGCGCGACTTCCGCTATGCGGGCTCCGGGTACGCGGCGGCGAGCACCTGCGGCGGCGAATCGCTTGCCACCGCCGCGCCGCAGCCTCCAGGCAAGGCGCGTGCGACGACGACTGCTCCCGCGCCTGCAACGGAGCCGGCCGCCGCGGCGCCCGGCGCAGACCCGGCGTCGGCGAAGCTGAGCGCCGCCGACGAAGCGGCGGCCTTCAAGGCGGCCGGCTTCACGAAGCGCGGCGGTGCCTGGCGCAACTGCGACGA
>JBDHSE010000187.1:0-5906 GCA_039807955.1 Ideonella sp.
GACGTGATCCTCGAGCTCAACTGGAACACCGGGCGCCTGGTACGCGAATACACGCTGCTGTTCGACCCGCCGGCGACGCGCACCGCGCAGGCGCCGGCCGCACAACCCGCGACCCCGCCCGTCGTCTCGGCCGCGCCAGTGCCGGCCGCGCCGCCGCGCCCGGCAGCCAAGGCGCCGCCCGCGCCGCCGACCAGCCCGCCGGTTGCGGCGGCGCCTGCGCCGAAGCCTCAGGTTGCGGCCCAGGCACCGGCCCCGACGCCCGCGCCCGCCCCCGCGCCCGCACCGGCGCCAGCCGCGGCGCCGGAGCCACCGCGCACCGCTGCGGCACCGTCCGCATCCGACACGTACCGGGTCAAGCGCGGCGATACGCTGTCGGGTATTGCGGCGCAGACGCAAGCCGAAGGCGTTTCGCTCGACCAGATGCTCGTTGCGCTCTATCGCGCCAACCCGCAGGCCTTCGTCAGCGAAAACATGAACCGGCTGAAGGCCGGCGCAGTGCTCGATGTGCCGAAGGCCGATGCGGCGAAGGCGATCCCGAACGCCGAGGCGCAGCAGGTGATCCAGGCCCAAAGCGCCGACTTCAACGCCTATCGTCAGCGCTTGGCCGGCGCCGCCGTCGCGGCGCCCGAAAGCGGCTCGCGTCAGGCCAGCGGCAAGGTCCAGGCCGCGGTCGAGGACCGCAAGCAGGCGGCCGCGGCGGCGCCCGACAAGCTGACGCTGAGCAAGGGCGACGTGAAGGCGTCGACGGCGGAGGACCGCCTGTCCAAGGAGCACGAGGCGAAGGACGCCGCGACGCGTGCCGCCGAACTGAAGAAGAACGTCGACGATCTTGAAAAGCTCGCCGCGGCGACGGCGGCGAAGCCGGCTGTCGCGCCGACGACCGCCACGCCTGGCGCCGCCTCCGCGCCCGAAGCGGCGGCCGCGATCGTCGCCAAGGCGCCGGAAGCGGCGCCGGCTCCCGCGCCGGAACCGGCGGCGTCGGCTGCCGTCGCGGCCGCGTCGGCGGCGCCCGCACCTGCACCGGCCGCCAAGGCAACGCCGCCAGCCGCCAAGCCGGCCCCGGCGCCGGTGGCCGAAGAGCCCGGCCTGGTCGGCACGATGCTCGAGGACCCGACGGCGCTCGGCGGTGCCGGGCTGATCGTCGCGTTGCTCGCCGGCTTCGGCGTCTATCGCTTCCTCAAGCGCAAGGGCAAGGACGGCGGCGAGACCTCGTTCCTCGAGAGCCGGCTGCAGCCTGATTCGTTCTTCGGCGTAAGCGGCGGCCAGCGCATCGATACGCGCGAGACCGCGGCGACCGGCACGCCGTCGTCGATGAGCTATTCGCTGAGCCAGCTCGACGCGATCGGCGATGTCGATCCGGTTGCCGAGGCCGATGTCTACCTCGCCTACGGGCGCGACCTGCAGGCCGAGGAGATCCTGAAGGAGGCGCTGCGCGCGCAGCCCGATCGCATGGCGATCCGCAGCAAGCTGCTCGAGGTCTACGCCAAGCGGCGCGACACGAAGGGCTTCGAACTGCTCGCGACGCAGCTCTACACGCTGACCGGCGGTCAGGGCGACGACTGGAAGTCGGCACAGGAACTCGGTGCCCAGATCGATCCCGACAATCCGCTCTACCGCCCGGGCGGCAAGCCGTCCATCGCGCGCGGCGACGGCGATGCGCCGGAGCCTCTCGGCGCGAGCACGATGCCGCAATCGGTGCTGCCGACGCCGTCGCAGTTCAATGCGATGGTGGCGGGCTCCGCCGCAGCTGCTGCCGCGGCGCCGGCTGCGAGCGAGGACCTCGACCTCGACCTCGATCTCGACCTCGATCTCGGCGCCCCGCCGCCGCTGCCCGAGAAGACGCAGCCGATGCATCAGGCGCCCGAGCCCGCGGCGGCCGACGATCTGATGGCGTTCGATCTGTCGCTCGACGCGCCGCCGGCCGCCGAACCCGCCGCAGCAGCGTCAGCGCCGGAAAGCCGCGGCATGGCGTTCGACCTGAGCGACATCTCGCTCGATCTCGACGCGCCCGCGCCGCCGGCGCCAGCCCCGGCGGCCGAGCCGTCGTCGTTCGGCACGGAATCGCGCGTCTCCGAACTGCCGGCCCTCGAGGAGGACGGCGTCGATCCGTTCGAGCGCAAGCTCGAACTGGCCGAGGAGTTCCGCCAGATCGGCGACATGGACGGTGCGCGCGAACTGCTGCAGGAAGTCATCGAGCGCGCCGAAGGCGCCGTCCAGGCCAAGGCGCGCGGCATGCTCGGCACGCTGACCTGAGCGACGTGACCAGGCTGCCGGTCGCACGGCGGCCGCCGCGAGGGCGGCGGTCGTGAGACTGGCGCTCGGTGTCGGCTACCGCGGTCAGGCCTATCACGGCTGGCAGAGCCAGCCCGACGGTCAGACGGTGCAGGACAAGTTCGAGGCGGCGCTCTCGACCTTCGCCGACCAGAGGCTTCGAACGATGTGCGCCGGCCGCACCGACGCCGGCGTGCACGCGATCAAGCAGGTCGTTCATTTCGACACCGACGCGCTGCGCGCGCCGGCATCGTGGGTGCGCGGCGTCAACCGCTACCTGCCGGACGACATCGCGGTGCAGTGGTGCGTGCCGGTTGGCGATGCGTTTCATGCGCGCAACTCGGCGTTGGGCCGGCGCTACCGCTACATCGTCCTCGAGTCGCCGGTGCGGCCGGCGCTCGAGTCCGGCTTCGTCGGCTGGGTCTTTCAGCCGCTCGATGCAGAGGCGATGCGCGCGGCGGCAAACGTGCTGATCGGCGAGCACGACTTCAGCGCGTTCCGTGCCGCCGAGTGCCAGGCGGCATCCCCCGTGAAGACGCTGCGCGGCATCGAGATCGCGCGCCGCGGCGCGTATTGGCGGTTCGACTTCGACGCCAGCGCGTTCCTGCACCACATGGTGCGCAACATCATGGGCTGCCTCGTCGCCGTCGGCAGCGGGCGCCGTCCGCCGGGCTGGATGGCCGAGGTGCTCGCGTCGCGCAGCCGCACGATGGCGGCGCCGACCTTCGCCGCCGCCGGGCTCTACTTCGTCGGGCCGTACTACGATCCGCGCTGGGCCATCCCGGCCGACGTCGCGGCAAACGACTGGCCGCCCTGATCCATCGCCTTCATTGCAGCCACGCACACGCATCAAGATCTGCGGCCTGACCCGCCAAGCCGACGTCGATGCGGCGGTGCAGGCGGGGGCCGACGCGGTCGGCTTCGTGTTCTACGAGCAGAGCCCGCGCCATGTTGGCATCGAGCGCGCGGCGCAACTGGCGCGAGCCTTGCCGCCATTCGTCACGCCGGTCGGGCTGTTCGTCAACGCCGACGCGGCGCTGATCGATCGTGCGGCGGACGCGATCCCGGGGCTCTTGCTGCAGTTTCATGGTGACGAAACGCCCGAGCAATGCCGGCGGCCGGGGCGGCCCTACCTGCGCGCGGTGCGGATGGCGCCGGGGGTCGATTTGCTAGACTTGGCAAAGCGTTTCGACGACGCCAGCGGCCTGCTGCTCGACGCCTTCGTCGAGGGCTACGGCGGCGGCGGAAAGGTCTTCGATTGGTCTCGAGTTCCGCGCGGCGTGCCCCGTCCGCTCGTTTTGTCTGGTGGGTTGCATGCCGCAAATGTGATTGCCGGCATTCTTCAGGTGCGGCCGTGGGCCGTTGACGTGAGCTCCGGCGTCGAGGCCGCGAAGGGCATCAAGGATGCCGCGGCGATGCGCCGGTTCTGCGAGGCGGTCCGCGAAGCGGATGCACGGCTCGCGAACTCCGAACCCTGAAGCGAACGACATGCCGAACTACGACCAACCCGATGCCCGCGGGCACTTCGGCCGCTACGGCGGCAGCTTCGTCGCCGAGACGCTGACCCACGCGCTCGACGAACTGCGCGCCGCGTACGCGCGCTGTCGCGACGATCCGGCGTTCGTCGCCGAATACCGCGCCGAGCTCGCGCATTTCGTCGGCCGGCCGAGCCCGATCTACCACGCCGCGCGCACCAGCCGCGAGCTCGGCGGCGCGCAGATCCACCTCAAGCGCGAGGACCTCAACCACACCGGCGCGCACAAGATCAACAACACGATCGGCCAGGCGCTGCTCGCAAGACGGATGGGCAAGCGCCGCGTGATCGCCGAGACCGGCGCCGGCCAGCACGGCGTCGCGACGGCGACGATCTGCGCCCGCTACGGCATGGAGTGCGTCGTCTACATGGGCAGCGAGGACGTGAAGCGCCAGGCGCCCAACGTCTACCGCATGAACCTGCTCGGCGCGAGCGTCGTGCCGGTCGAAAGCGGCTCGCGCACCTTGAAGGACGCGCTCAACGAGGCGATGCGCGACTGGGTGACGAACGTCGAGAACACCTTCTACATCATCGGCACCGTCGCCGGCCCGCATCCGTACCCGATGATGGTGCGCGACTTCCAGCGCGTGATCGGCGACGAGTGCGTCGCGCAGATGCCGACGTTGATCGGCCGCCAGCCCGACGCCGTGATCGCCTGCGTTGGCGGCGGCAGCAACGCGATCGGCATCTTCTTCCCCTACATCGACAACCCCGGCGTGCGGCTGATCGGCGTCGAGGCGGCGGGCCTGGGGCTCGACAGCGGCAAGCATGCGGCGTCGCTCGAGTGCGGCTCGCCCGGCGTGCTGCACGGCAACCGCACCTATCTGCTGCAGGACGAGAACGGCCAGATCACCGAGACGCATTCGATCTCGGCCGGGCTCGACTATCCCGGCGTCGGCCCGGAGCACGCGTACCTGAAAGACATCGGCCGCGCCGAGTACGTCGGCATCACCGATGAAGAGGCGCTCGCGGCGTTTCACCACTTGTGCCGCAGCGAGGGCATCATCCCGGCGCTCGAATCGGCCCACGCAGTCGCCTATGCGATGAAACTCGCGCCGAGCATGCGCAGCGACCAGCATCTGCTCGTCAACCTGTCGGGCCGCGGCGACAAGGACATCGCGACCGTCGCCGCATTGGCTGACCCTTCACCGCCATTGTGCGCTGACCGCGGCGAGCAGGGGGTGCGTCAATGAGCCGCATCGCCGCGACGTTTCATGCGCTGCACGAGAGCGGCCGCAAGGGCCTCGTGCCCTACCTGATGGCGGGCGACCCGTTCGCCGATGCGACGGTCGAGATCATGCTCGCGCTCGTCAAGGGCGGCGCCGACGTGATCGAACTCGGCGTGCCGTTCTCGGACCCGATGGCCGAAGGCCCGGTGATCCAGAAGGCGTGCGAGAGGGCGCTTGCGAAGGGCATCGGCCTCGCGCAGGTGCTCGCGATCGTGCGCTCGTTTCGCGCCCACGACGCGAGCACGCCGGTCGTGCTGATGGGCTACGCCAACCCGTTCGAGCGCTACGACCAGCGCCACGGTGCGGGCGCCTTCGTCGCCGATGCGCGCGCCGCCGGCATCGACGGCGTGCTCGTCGTCGACTACCCGCCGGAGGAGTGCGAGGAGTTCGCCGCGCGCCTTGCGGCGGCCGGGATCGACCCGATCTTCCTGCTCGCGCCGACCTCGACCGAAGAGCGCATGCGCGAGGTCGGCCGCGTCGCGCGCGGCTATGCCTACTGCGTGTCGCTCAAGGGCGTGACCGGGGCGGGGCATATCGATGTTGCATCGGTCGCGCGGATGCTGGCGCGCATCCGTCCGCATGTGCCGGTGCCGCTCGCCGTCGGCTTCGGCATCCGCGACGCGCAGACGGCCCAGGCGGTCGCGGCGCAGGCCAACGCCGTCGTCATCGGCTCGCGCCTCGTGCAACTGCTGGAGTCCGAGTCGCGCGAGGACGTCGCGCACAAGGCCGGCGAGTTCATGGCCGGGATTCGCACCGCGCTCGACGCGAACCGACGCCCGACGGGGCGTCCGACGACGGGCGGATAGACTGTAGGCCTGTCGCCGGCCAGCATCCGGCGGCGCAGACAACAACAGGAGCAAGGCAACGATGAG
>JBDHSE010000188.1:0-5872 GCA_039807955.1 Ideonella sp.
GGCTACGCGGTGTTCACGACCTACGGGCTGAGCTTCATCGTCGGCGGCTCGGGCGGCGCCGGCGTCGTGCACGACAACAAGACCAAGCACGTCACCTACATGTCGATCGCCGGCGCGAGCGCGGGCTTCCAGCTCGGCGCGCAGCAAAACGACCTGCTGCTGGTCTTCAAGACCGACAAGGCGATGAACTCGTTCATCGAGAAGGGCTGGGGCGCGAGCGGCGAGGCCGGCGCGGCGGCTGGCGCCGACAACAAGTCGGCCGGCGGCACGATCGGGTCGAGCATCGGCAACGACATCGACAGCTTCACGCTGACGAAGAACGGCGTACAGGCCGGCATCGCGATCGGCGGCTCGAAGGCCTGGAAGGACGCCGATCTGAACTGATCGGATGCCCGGCGGCTCGCACCGCGAGTCGAGTTCATCGAAGCGCCCCGCGGGGCGCTTCGTCGTTTGGCGCGCTCAATCGGCGTCGAAAGCCGCGCGCAGCCAGTCGAGCGCATCGCCGTCGATCGCGACGACGTCGAAGCGGCACGGCGGCGGCGAGGCGAAGCGCGACAAAAAGTGCTGCGCCGCGAGCACGAGGCTGCGCCGCTTGGCGGCGCCGACGCTCGCCGCGGCGCCGCCGTGCGCCGCCGACGCCCGCCTGCGCACCTCGACGAAGACGAGCGTGCCGTCGCGCTCGCGCATCACGAGGTCGATCTCGCCGCCGCGCCGGTGCGGGCCGAGCGCGACCCGATAATTGCGCTCCACAAGTTTCAGGCCGTTGGCGCGCAGATGCGCGAGCGCGCGATCCTCGGCGTCATCCCCCAGGCCTTTCGTCGTGACCATCGATGCCTCGTTGCTGCTGCGCGCGGCGGCCGATGCGGCCGGCGGCCAGCAGTATCCCGCAGCGGCGCTCTACGTCGTCGCGACGCCGATCGGCAACCTGGCCGACCTCGGCCTGCGCGCGATCCACGTCCTCGCGCTCGCCGACGCCGTCGCCTGCGAGGACACCCGCCACAGCGCGCCGCTCTTGCGCCACCTCGGCCTCGACAAGCCGCTTCTCGCGGTGCACGAGCACAACGAGCGCGCGGCGGCGCCGGCCGTGATCGAGCGCCTCGCGCGCGGCGAGCGCGTCGCCTACGTCAGCGACGCTGGCACGCCGGGCCTGAGCGATCCGGGCGCTGTGCTCGTCGCCGCAGTGCGCGAGGCCGGCTACCGCGTGCTGCCGATTCCCGGGGCGAGCGCCGCGCTGGCGGCATTCAGCGTTGCCGGCGACGCGCGTGCCGATGCCCATCGCTTCGCCGGGTTCCTGCCGACGAAGGCGAGCGAGCGCGCGGCGGCGCTGGAGCGGCTGCTTGCCGCGCCCGACGCGCAGATCGTCTTCGAAGCGCCGCACCGCATCGCGGCGCTGTGCCGTGCGCTCGGCGAGAGTGCGCCGGCGCGGCGCGTCACGCTGTGCCGCGAGCTGACGAAGCAGTTCGAGACCATCGTCACACTGCCGGCGTCGGCGCTCGATGACTGGCTGGGAGAGGACGCGAACCGCGCGCGCGGCGAATTCGTTCTCGTCATCCACGCCCCCGATGCCGTCGCCGACGTGGGTGCCGAGGCGCACGACGCGACGCTGCGCACGCTGCTTGCCGCGCTGCCGCTCAAGCAGGCCGTCGCGCTCGCGGTGCAGCTCACCGGCGCGCCGCGCAACGCGCTGTACGAACGCGCCCTCGCGCTCAAGGGCTGATGCCCTTGAGCGGCGCCGAAACGGGCCCAACTTCTAGAATCTGCGTGAACACCCGCTGGAGCCGTACATGATCCCTCGCGAACCGACGCTCGAACGCCTCGCCACCGCCCGCGCGCTGCTGCTCGACCCCTTCGGCCTGACCGAGGCGACGCTCGCACAGGCGCTCGCGACGATCGCGACGCACCGCATCGACGACGCCGACCTCTACTTCCAGTTCACGCGCTCCGAGGGCTGGGGGCTCGAGGAGGGCATCGTCAAGTCGGGCAGCTTCGGCATCGACCAGGGCGTCGGCGTGCGCGCCGTCGCCGGCGAGAAGACGGCGTTCGCGTATTCGGACGACATCTCCGAGGCGGCGCTGATGGACGCCGCGCAGACGGTGCGAACGATCGCCGCCGCCGGCCAGAGCCGCAGCGTGCGGATCGGCCGCCGCAAGGGTCGGATCGCCGGCAGCCACGACCTCTACGCGCCGACCGACCCGATCGCGACGCTCGACAGCAGCCAGAAGGTGGCGCTGCTCGAGAAGGTCGAAAAGCTCGCCCGCGCCAAGGACCCGCGCATCAAGCAGGTGATGGCGGGGCTCGCGAGCGAATACGACGTCGTCCTCGTCGCGCGTGCCGACGGTACGCTCGCCGCCGACGTGCGCCCGCTCGTGCGGCTGTCGGTGACGGTGATCGCCGAGCAGATGGTCGACGGCACGATGCGCCGCGAATCGGGCAACGGCGGCGGCGGCGGGCGTTTCGGCCTGGGCTACTTCCAGGACAGCGTGATCGAGGGCTACGTGCACGACGCGGTCAACGCGGCGCTCACCAACCTCGAGTCGCGCCCGCTGAAGGCGGGATTGATGAGCGTCGTGCTCGGCCCGGGCTGGCCCGGCGTGCTGCTGCACGAAGCGATCGGCCACGGCCTCGAGGGTGACTTCAACCGCAAGGGGTCGAGCGCGTTTTCCGGCCGCATCGGCCAGCGCGTCGCCGCCAAGGGCGTGACGGTGCTCGACGACGGCACGATCGCCGACCGCCGCGGGTCGCTCAACATCGACGACGAAGGCAATCTGACGCAGCGCAACGTGCTGATCGAGGACGGCATCCTGCGCGGCTACCTGCACGATTCGCTCAACGGCCGCCTGATGGGGGGCCGCTCGACCGGCAACGGCCGGCGCGAAAGCTACGCCGCGCTGCCGATGCCGCGCATGACGAATACCTTCATGCTCGGCGGCGACAAGACGAAGGAGGAGATCATCGCCGGCCTCGAACGCGGCCTCTATGCGACCAACTTCGGCGGCGGCCAGGTCGACATCACGAGCGGCAAGTTCGTCTTCTCTGCAAGCGAGGCGTTCTGGGTCGAGAACGGGCGCATCCAGTACCCGGTCAAGGGCGCGACGCTGATCGGCAACGGCCCCGATGCGCTGACGCGCGTCTCGATGATCGGCAACGACATGCGCCTGGACACCGGCGTCGGCGTCTGCGGCAAGGACGGCCAGAGCGTGCCGGTCGGCGTCGGCCAGCCGACGCTGCGCATCGACGCCATGACGGTCGGAGGCGCCGCGTGAGCCGCGAAGGCCCCGCGCAGCGGGGTCGAAGCGAGCGAATGCGGCGAGGCGCCGCGTGAGTTGCGCGCCGGCAACGCGGGCGGTGGCCGTGGCACGACGTGCTACATTTGCGCCCATGCTTCGTTCGTCCCGCTACTTCTTTGCGTACTTTTGGTTCTCGCACCGCCCGGCGGATGGAGAGGCAAGCGCGTAGACGAAGCAAGCGCACCGATTCCGAAGAAACCGCCGGGCCAGAACCCGGCGGTTTTTTTATGTCCGTGCGAACTGCATCCGACCGCAAGACACATCCCTCGAAAGACCTGCCGCCATGAACGCCAAGACCGCCGCCGCACCGGACAGCCGCAACCTGCCCGGCGAACGCACGAGCCTGACCGACGACCAGCGCATCCACGCCATCACGCCGCTGCCGCCGCCCGAGCACCTGATCCGCTTCTTCCCGATCGCCGGCACGCCGGCCGAGAAGCTGATCAGCCGCACGCGCGCGACGATCCGCGACATCATGCGGCGCAAGGACGACCGGCTGCTCGTCGTCATGGGCCCGTGCTCGATCCACAACCCGGCGGCGGCGCTCGAGTACGCGCAGCGCCTGCGCGCCGAGCGCGAGCGCCACGCCGACACGCTCGAGATCGTGATGCGCGTCTACTTCGAGAAGCCGCGCACGACGATAGGCTGGAAGGGGCTGATCAACGACCCCTACCTCGACCAGAGCTTTCGCATCGACGAGGGGCTGCGCATCGCGCGCCACCTGCTCGTCGAGATCAACCGCTTGGGGATGCCGGCGGGCAGCGAGTTCCTCGACGTGATCTCGCCGCAGTACATCGGCGACCTGATCAGCTGGGGCGCGATCGGCGCGCGCACGACCGAAAGCCAGGTCCATCGCGAGCTGGCGTCGGGCCTGTCGGCACCGATCGGCTTCAAGAACGGCACCGACGGCAACATCCGGATCGCGATCGACGCCATCCAGGCCGCGGCGCGGCCGCACCACTTCCTGTCGGTGCACAAGAACGGCCAGGTCGCGATCGTGCAGACGCGCGGCAACAAGGATTGCCACGTCATCCTGCGCGGCGGCAAGGCGCCGAACTACGACGCCGCGCACGTCGCCGCGGCGTGCCACGAAATCGAGGCCGCCGGGCTCGACTGCACGCTGATGGTCGATTGCAGCCACGCCAACAGCGCGAAGAACCACGAGCGCCAGATCGACGTCGCGCAAGACGTCGGCGACCAGTTGCGCGCCGGCGCGCGCTGCATCTTCGGCGTGATGGTCGAAAGCCACCTGCAGGCCGGCGCGCAGAAGTTCGCCACCGGCAAGGACGACCCGGCCAGGCTCGTCTACGGCCAGAGCATCACCGACGCCTGCATCGGCTGGGACGATTCGGCCGCGCTGCTCGCGCAGTTGTCGGACGCCGTCGCCGCGCGGCGCCGCTTGGGACAGCGCGCCGCTTGATACCGGTTCGCGTTCAACCGTCTAGGAACGCGGAGGCCTGTCTTGCCCCCTCTCCCACAAGTGGGAGAGGGAGCATATCCAATCCATTGGACGCGGTTTGGTATGAAGCGGCGCTACTTCGCGTCGCGTTTGAGCTTCTCGCTCTGCCAGTAGACGTCGTCGCCGGCGAGGCCGTCGAGGTTGGCGCGGTTGAGGACGCGCGCCAGCACGAACAGTAGATCGCTCAGCCGGTTCAGGTACTTGCGCGGCGCGGGCCGCAGGTTCTCGGCGCGGCCGAGGGCGACGACCGATCGTTCGGCGCGCCGCGCGATCGTTCGCGCGACGTGCGCGATCGCCGCGCTGCGCGACCCGGCCGGCAGGATGAATTCCTTCAGCCGCGGCAGCTTCGCATTGTGGTGCTTGAGCGCCTCGTCGAGCCGCGCGAGCGCCTCGTCCTTCAGCAGCTCGTAGCCCGGGATCGACAGCTCGCCGCCGAGGTTGAAGAGTTCGTCCTGGATCGCCATCAAGAGCGCGCGCACGTCGTCCGGCAGCGGCTCGGCGCGCAGCAGGCCGAGCATCGAGTTGAGTTCATCGACGTCGCCGAGCGCCGCGATGCGCAGCGAATCCTTCGGCACGCGGGTGCCGTCGCCCAGACCCGTCGTGCCGTCGTCGCCGGTGCGCGTCGCAACGGCTGAAACCCGGTTTCCCATCTCGCGCCTTTCGCTTGTCAGACCGCCGCCAGCGCCTGGTCGAGGTCGGCGATCAGGTCGTCCACATGCTCGATGCCGATCGACAGGCGCACCATGTCCACGCTCACGCCGGCCTTGGCCATCTCGTCGGGGGCGAGCTGGCGGTGCGTCGTCGACGCCGGATGGCAGGCAAGCGACCTCGCGTCGCCGATGTTGACGAGGCGGGTGAAGAGCTTCAACGCATCCTGGAACCGCGTACCGCCGGCGAGGCCATCCTTCACGCCGAAGCTGATGATGCCCGACGCCCGCCCGCCCATGTACTTCTGCACCAGCGCATGGTCGGCGTGGTCGGGCAGCCCGGCGTAGTTGACCCAGCCGACCTTCGGATGCGACTTCAGGTGCTTCGCGATCGCGACCGCGTTGTCGCAGATGCGCTCCATGCGCAGCGCGAGCGTCTCGATGCCCTGCAGGATCAGGAACGCGTTCATCGGCGCCAG
>JBDHSE010000189.1:0-5852 GCA_039807955.1 Ideonella sp.
CCGCCCCTCATCGCGCGCTCGATGCCGAAGAGCTTGCCGACCGATGCACCGGCACCGGCGCCGACCGAGCCTTCGGCCGGCGGCGATGCTCCGGCCGCGACGCAGGCTGCGTAGCCGGCCGTGGCGTCGGGGCGGATGCCTGGGTCGCCGACCCAGAGATCGAATAGGATCGCGGCCGGAACGATCGGCACGCGGATCGGCGTGCCGCTGCCCGCGGCGCCGACCTCGACACCGACGCCCTGCTCGTCGAGCCAGCGCATCACGCCGCCGGCAGCGTCGAGGCCGAACGCGCTGCCGCCGGCGAGCAGCACGGCGTGCACCTTCTCGACCGCGTTGACCGGCGAGAGCAGCTCGGTCTCGCGCGTGCCGGGCGCGGCGCCGCGCACATCGACGCCGGCTACGGCGCCGCCGGGACACAGCACGACCGTACAGCCGGTCGGCCGTCGGGACTCGGTGAAGTGGCCGACGGCGATGCCGGCGACGTCGGTGAGCGCGCCGCTTGCCATCGGCCTACGCGAAGACGCCCGCGCTGTCCTGCATCCGCGCGCTGACCTCGCCGAGGTGATGCAGCGTGTCGCCGTAGGCGAGTTCGATCATCGTCAGGCGCTTGAAGTAGTGGCTTGCGATGTACTCGTCGGTCATGCCGATGCCGCCGTGCATCTGGATGCACTGCTGGCCGACATAGCGCATCGAGTTGCCGAGCTGCACCTTGGCCTGCGACAGCGCGCGCCGCCGCGCGGCGGGTTCCTCGCCGAGCTTCAGGCTTGCGAAGTAGCTCATCGAGCGCGCCAGCTCGAGCTGGATCTTGACGTCGGCGATGCGGTGGCGCAGCGCCTGGAAAGTGCCGATCGCGACGCCGAACTGCTTGCGCGTGTTCAGGTACTCGACGGTCAGCGCGACGAGCTTGTCCATCACGCCGATCGCCTCGGCGGCGACCGCTGCGATGCCGCGGTCGATCGCCGCTTCGAGCGCATCGAACGCGGCGCCGTGCGGCTGCAGTTCGATCGCGGGCGCGGCGTCGAGCATGAGCTCGGCGGCGCACGCGCCGTCCTGCGTCGGGTAGCCGCGCGTCGTTGCCTTCGCGCCGCGCTCGGCGAGGAAGAGGGCGATGCCTTGAGGGTCGTCTGCTGCGCCGGCCACGCGCGCCGGGACGATGAAGGCGTCGGCATGCGCGCCGGCCGGGACGATGCTCTTCGTGCCCCGCAGCGTCCAGCGCCCCGCCGCATCCTGCTCGGCGCGGGTCGTGACCTGCGCGAGGTCGTATCGCGCGCCGCGCTCCAGATGGGCGAGGACGGCGATCGCGCTGCCGTTGGCGACGCGCCGTGCCAGTGCCGCCGCTTCGGGCGCGCTGCTCGCGGCCAGCAGCGGCGCGGCGACGAGGGCGACGGCCGCATACGGCTCGAGCACCATCGCGCGGCCCAGCTCTTCCATCACGACCATCGCCTCGACAGCGCCGAAGTCCATGCCGCCGCAGGCTTCGGGCAGCGCTAGGCCAAGCAGGCCGAGTCCCGCGAGTTCGCCCCACGCCTCGCGCGAGAAGCCGCCCGCCTTCGCGATCGCGCGCCGGCGCTCGAAGGCGTAGCTCTTCTCGGCCCAGCGCGCGACGGCGTCGCGCAACGAGGCCTGATCGTCGGTGAAATCGAAATCCATGGTCAGACCCCCAGCATGATCTGCGCGATGATGTTGCGCTGCACTTCGTTGCTGCCGCCGTAGATCGTCGTCTTGCGCAGGTTGAAGTAGGTCGCCGCGAGCGGTGCGCAGTGCGCCGCGCCCCCCGGCCACAGGCCGCCGAGAGCGGGGTCGCCCTGCCAGCCGGCTTCCATCGCCTCGGCGATCGAGGGCATCGCAAACGGCCCGGCGGCGAGCATCATCAGCTCGGCGTAGCGCTGCTGGATCTCGCTGCCGCGCACCTTCAGCAGCGCCGCGATGTCGAGGCTTTGCTTGCCGCTCTTCTCGGCCGACAGCACGCGCAGCACCAGCATCTCGAGCGCGACGACGTCGACCTCGAGCAGCGCGATCTGGTCGCGAAACCGCGCGTCGTCCCACACGCCCTCGGCCTTCGCGATGCGCTTGAGGCGCTCGAGCTCGCGCTTCGTGCGGTTCACGTCGGCGATGTTGGTTCGCTCGTGCGCGAGCAGGTGCTTCGCGTAGGTCCAGCCCTTGTTCTCCTCGCCGATCAGGTTCTCGGCCGGCACCTCGACGTTGTCGAAGAACACCTCGTTGACCTCGGCGCCGCCTTCGAGCAGGACGATCGGCCGCACCGTGACGCCCTTGCTCTTCATGTCGATCAGCAGGAAGCTGATGCCGGTCTGCGGCTTGCCTTCGCTGCTGGTGCGTACGAGGCAGAAGATCCAGTCGCCGTACTGGCCGAGCGTCGTCCACGTCTTCTGGCCGTTGACGATGTAGCTGCTGCCCTGGCGCACAGCGCGCGTCTTCAGCGACGCGAGGTCGCTGCCCGAGCCCGGCTCGCTGTAGCCCTGGCTCCACCACACATCGCCGCTCGCGATGCCGGGCAGGAAGCGGCGCTGCTGCTCGTCGTTGCCGAACGCCATGATGACGGGCGCGACCATCACCGGGCCGAACGGCACGATGCGCGGCGCACCGGCGAGCGCGCATTCCTCTTCGAACAGATGGCGCTGCACGACGCTCCAGCCCGGGCCGCCGAACTTTTCGGGCCAGGCGTAGGCGAGCCAGCCCTTCTTGCCGAGAATGCGGGCCCAGCCCTGCATATCCTCGCGCGACAGGTTCAGCGCGTTGTGCACCTTGTGGCTGGTCGCCGGCGGCAGATTGGCCGCGACCCAGGCGCGCACCTCGGCGCGAAACGCGAGTTCGTCGGCGGTGAAGTTCAGGTCCATGCACGGTCTCCGTCGCCGCTGGGGCGCGAGACGGGTTTTAGCACGACCGTTCCAATCCGCCCTGTCCCAACAGCGACAGCCGCCGGTGCGCTGCGATCGATCAGGATCGCTCGACGCGGCGCTCGTCCTTCGGCAGCACGACGTCGCAAGCTTCGAGCGCGCGCGCGGCGTCGCCGCGACTCACCGGGCGGATCAGCAGCGCGTCGCAGCCCGCGAGCTTGGCGCGTACCCGGCCGGCGGCCGAATCGCGATTCGCGAGCAGGAAGACCGGCGGCACCGCACCGGCGAGCACGACGCGCTGGTGCTTGATCTCCATGCACAGCTCGAGGCCGTCCATGTCCTCGTCGCTGCCGGGCGCGACGTCGACGAAGAGGGCCGCCAGCGGCATGTCTGCAACGAGGGCGAGCGCATCCGAACTGTAGATGGCGTGGCGGACGCGAAAGCCGAACGCCTCGAGCTGCGCCGCAAGACCGGCGTCGGTATTCTGCGGGGCGAGCAGCAGCACGTCGCGCAGCGGCTCGGCGCCCAAGTGCCCGGCTTGCGCGAGCCTTGCGCGCCGCGACCGGCGCCGGGCCGCGGCCTTTGCCTCGGCGCGCTCGAGGGCGGTCGCCTGCGGCTTGATGGCGGCGGCCGGCGCCGCCGCCGGCGCCTCGCTGGGTTTTGACCCGGGGGCGATGGTGTCGAACTCCTCCGGCGAGAACGCGGCCGCCGCTCTGGCACGCCGGCTCGGCGGCGCTTCGCGCGCCGAGGCGGGTTGCGCCGCATCGCCGGGCAGAGCTTGTGGCGAATCGTCGTGCGCCGCGGGGGCCGGCTCGCGTGCGGCGCCGGCTTGCTCGCCAGCGGCAGTGCCGGGCTCGGCTGCGGGCATCGGCTCGACGGTTGGCTCGGGAGCCGGCTTGGCGGCCTTCGTCGCGGCCGCCTCGAGATTGGCGTCGCGCCTGGCGCCGGGCTGCTTCACCGGCGCGGCCGGCGCTGACACCGGCGTGGCGGCCGGGCCGCGGGCCCGGGGCCGCACGATCGGCTCGAGGTCGGCAAGGCTGATCATCACCGGCGAATGATCGAACGCGGCGGGCGTGGTCTCGACGATGTCGACCTCGCTCAGCGTCGGGAAGTCGATCTCCTTCGGCGCCATCGGCAGCACGATGTCGGGCTGCTGCCTGACGGCGCGCGCCGCCGCGCGCGCGGCCGCCATCGCGTCGAGCGCGCGCAGGATCTGCTCGGGGTCGATCGGCCGATCGACTTGCGCACGTGCTCCGAGCGGCGCGTGTTCGCCGACGAACAGCGTGTCGTGCAGCCGCGCGCCGCGCGTCACGCTGGTCGCGAGTGCCTCGTGGCTGGCGTCGGCGACGATGAAGTCGGCGTCTGCCGCGCGCTCGACGTGCAGATACGCCGGTTCGCGCGCGGCGGCGTGCTTGAGGCAGAACGACAGCGCGTTGCGCTCGAAGTCGCTGAAGCCGTGCAGCGCGACGCGATAGCTGCCGACCGCTGCCGGCGGGGTCCGGGAGCGCCGCAGCGCGCCGAGCTTGAGCTTCATGGCGCGTCAGCCGCGACTGCGGGCGCGGCCCGGTTCAGTCGCGAAGGTTGTCGAACGAAAGCGGCACATCGGGCAACTCCTTGCGCAGCAACGCCATCGCGGCCTGCAGATCGTCGCGCTTGGCGCCGCTGACGCGCACGCTGTCGCCCTGGATCGCGGCCTGCACCTTCATCTTGCTCTGCTTGACGAGCGTCTGCATTCTCTTCGCGACGTCGCTTGCGATCCCGGTCCTGACGACGAGCACCTGCTTGACCTTGTCGCCGCCGATTTTCTCGATCTTCGCGCCGGTGTCGATATATCGCGCGTCGACGCCGCGCTTGGCGAGCTTGGCGAGCAGGATGTCGGTGACCTGCGCGATCTGGAAGTCGCTGTCGGCGAAGAGCGTGATCTCCTTGTCCTTGTGCTCGATGCGCGCCGACGAACCCTTGAAGTCGAAGCGGTTGGCGATCTCCTTGTTGCTCTGGTCGAGCGCGTTGCGCAACTCGACGAGGTTGGGTTCGATGACGGCGTCGAAACTCGGCATGTTCAATCCTTGCGCAAGGCAGCGGCGGCGCGGCCGGCACCGGATCGACGAAAATTCTGCCATGCAAGTCGAGACCGGCGTGAGCCTGAAACCGTACAACACTTTCGCGCTGCCGTCACTGGCGCGCGTCATGGTTCGCGTCGCGAGCGAATCGGACGTGCGCGCCGTCGTCGATCATCCCGAACTCGGCCGCGCGCCGAAGTTCATCCTCGGCGGCGGCAGCAACATCGTGCTCACGCGCGACGTGGCCGCGGTCGTCCTCAAGGTCGAGGTCGCCGGGCGGCGCCTGGTCGAGACGCGCGACGACGCCTTCATCGTCGAAGCCGGCGCCGGCGAAAACTGGCACGACTTCGTCGCCTGGACGCTCGAGATGGGCTGGCCGGGGCTCGAGAACCTGGCGCTGATTCCGGGCACGGTCGGCGCCGCGCCGGTGCAGAACATCGGCGCCTACGGCATCGAACTGCAGGAGCGCTTCGAGTCGCTCGACGCCGTCGACCTCGTCACCGGCCGCGGCGTGACGCTGACGCGCCAGATGTGCCGCTTCGGCTACCGCGACAGCGTCTTCAAGAATGAACTCGCCGGCAAGAGCCTGATCACGCGCGTGCGGTTTCGGCTGCCGCGCCCGTGGCGCGCCGTGCTCGGCTACCTGGAACTCGAGCGCCGCCAGGCGCTGACCGGTATTAACGACCCCGACGCCAGGCAGATCTTCGACTGGGTCTGCGACATCCGCCGCGCCAAGCTGCCCGACCCGGCGCGCATCGGCAACGCCGGCAGCTTCTTCAAGAACCCCTTCGTCAGCGCCGCGCAGTGCCGCGACATCATCGGCCGCGACCCGACGGTGGTGCACTACCCGATGCCCGACGGCAGCATCAAGCTCGCCGCCGGCTGGCTGATCGACGCCTGCGGCTGGAAGGGCAAGAGCGTCGGCCGCGCCGGCGTC
>JBDHSE010000190.1:0-5839 GCA_039807955.1 Ideonella sp.
TGTCCGGCGTCGCCAACACCTGGGGCTACGGCGCGATGACGAACTCGTACAACGACATGCAAAACAGCAAGGCGGCGTTGTACATCGGGTCGAACGCCGCCGAGGCGCATCCGGTCTCGCTGCTGCACATGCTGCACGCGAAGGAGAACGGCACGAAGATGATCGTCGTCGACCCGCGCTTCACGCGCACCGCGGCGAAGGCCGATCAATACGTTCGCATCCGCTCAGGCACTGACATCCCCTTCCTGTTCGGCATGCTCTATCACATCTTCAAGAACGGCTGGGAGGACAAGGAGTACATCGCGGCGCGCGTCTACGGCATGGACAAGGTGCGCGAGGACGTGCTCGCGAACTGGACGCCCGACAAGGTCGAGGACGCCTGCGGCGTCGACGAGGCGAGCTGCCTGCAGGCGGCGCGCACGATGGCCGAGAACCGGCCGAGCACGCTCGTGTGGTGCATGGGCCAGACGCAGCACTCGATCGGCAACGCGATGGTGCGCGCATCGTGCATCGTGCAGCTCGCGCTCGGCAACATCGGCAAGAGTGGCGGCGGTGCCAACATCTTCCGCGGCCACGACAACGTGCAGGGCGCGACCGACATCGGCCCGAACCCCGATTCGCTGCCCGGCTACTACGGCCTGGCCGAAGGCACGTGGAAGCACTTCTCGACGGTCTGGGGCGTCGATCTGGACTGGATCAAGCAGCAGTACGCGCCGGGCATGATGCACAAGTCGGGCATGACGGTGTCGCGCTGGATCGACGGCGTGCTGCTGCCCAACGACGTCATCGACCAGCCTTCGAACCTGCGCGGGCTGATCTACTGGGGCCATTCGCCGAACTCGCAGTCGCGCGGCTTCGAGATGAAGTCGGCGATGGACAAGCTCGACCTGCTGGTCGTGATCGACCCCTATCCGTCGGCGACGGCGGCGATGGCGGCGATGCCGGGCAAGGCGGGAGAGCTCAATCCGAACCGCGCCGTCTATCTGCTGCCGGCGAGCAACCAGTTCGAGACGCGCGGCTCGGTGACGGCGTCCAACCGCTCGCTGCAGTGGCGCGAGCAGGTGATCGAGCCGCTGTGGGAGAGCCGCACCGATCACATGATCATGTACCAGCTCGCGCAGAAACTCGGCTTCGACAAGGAGTTCGTTGCCCGCATCAAGTTGAGCCCGGGCAAGGGCGGCATGATGGAACCCGACATGGAGGACACGCTGCGCGAGATCAACCGCTGCACGTGGACGATCGGCTACACCGGCCAGAGCCCGGAGCGGCTGAAGGCGCACATGCGCAACATGAACGTCTTCGACGTGAAGACGCTGCGCGCGCGCGGCGGCATCGACAAGGAGACCGGCTACAAGCTCGACGGCGACTACTTCGGCCTGCCCTGGCCCTGCTACGGAACGGCCGAGATCAAACACCCGGGGTCGCCCAACCTGTACGACACGTCCAAGCACATGATGGACGGCGGCGGCAACTTCCGCGCCAACTTCGGCATCGAGCGCGACGGCGTCTCGCTGCTCGCGGCCGACGGCTCGCACTCGAAGGGCGCGGCGCTGACGACCGGCTACCCCGAGTTCGACCACCTGTTCTTGAAGCGCCTGGGCTGGTGGGACGACCTGACCGACGCCGAGAAGAAGCTCGCCGAAGGCAAGAACTGGAAGACCGACCTCTCCGGCGGCATCCAGCGCGTCGCGATGATGCACGGCTGCCATCCGTGGGGCAACGCGCGGGCGCGCGCTGTCGTCTGGAACTTCCCCGATCCGGTGCCGAAGCATCGCGAGCCGATCTATTCGCCGCGCCCCGACCTCATCGCGAAGTACCCGACGCACGACGACAAGAAGGACTTCTGGCGGCTGCCGACGCTCTTCAAGACGATGCAGGAGAAGAACAAGGATGCGGTCAAGCAGTTCCCGCTCGTGATGACGAGCGGCCGGCTCGTCGAGTACGAAGGCGGCGGCGACGAGACACGCTCCAACCGCTTCCTTGCCGAACTGCAGCAGCACATGTTCGTCGAGATCAACCCGACCGCGGCGAACGACCGCGGCATCCGCGACGGCGACGACGTCTGGGTCAAGACGCCCGAGGGCGCGCGATTGCGGGTGCGGGCGCTCGTCACCGAGCGCGTCGGGCCCGGCACCGTCTTCCTGCCGTTCCACTTCGCCGGCCGCTGGCAGGGCGCGAACCTGAGGGCCTACTACCCCGAGGGCGCGGCGCCGATCATCCAGGGCGAAGCGGCGAACACCGCGACGACCTACGGCTACGACTCGGTGACGATGATGCAGGAGACGAAGACGACGATCTGCCAGGTCGAGAAGGCCGCGGCATGAAGCACGCAACGACGACCGGGCTGGAGGGCTGATCGATGGCACGAATGAAGTTCATCTGCGACGCCGAGCGTTGCATCGAATGCAACGGCTGCGTCACCGCGTGCAAGTCCGAGCACGCCGTGCCGTGGGGCGTGAACCGGCGCCGCGTCGTCACGCTCAACGACGGCGTGCCCGGCGAGAAGAGCATCTCGGTCGCCTGCATGCACTGCAGCGATGCGCCGTGCATCGCGGTCTGCCCCGTCAACTGCATCTATCACACCGAGGACGGCGTCGTGCTGCACGACAAGGACGTCTGCATCGGCTGCGGCTATTGCTCGTACGCCTGCCCGTTCGGCGCGCCGCAGTTCCCGAGCAACGGCAGCTTCGGCCTGCGCGGCAAGATGGACAAGTGCACTTTCTGCGCCGGCGGGCCCGAGACCAACGGCAGCGAGGCCGAGTTCGAGAAGTACGGCCGCAACCGGCTCTCCGAAGGGAAGCTGCCGATCTGCGCCGAGATGTGCTCGACGAAGGCGCTGCTCGGCGGCGACGGCGACGTGATCGCCGACATCCTGCGCATGCGGGTCGTCGCCCGCGGCACCGGCAGCGAGGTCTGGGGCTGGGGCACCGCCTACGGCCGGCCTGCGACTCCGGCACCGGCGACACCCGTCCCGGGAGGGAAGAAGTGATGAACAAGTCGCGCCTCATCGTCGCCGGCCTCGCCCTGTTTGCCGCGGCCGCCCTGACCGGCTGCGAGAAGGATCAGAGCGCGGTCGCGAACTCCAAGCTCGCGAGCCAGCCGCTGTGGGACGCCGCGGCCGATCCGTTCGTCGTCACCGGCTGGACCTCGGGCGACAAGGCGAGCTGGCTCGCCGAGTTGAACCGGCGCACGCAGAACCAGAACGAGTACGTGCGCATTCGCTGATCGCGTGACGGCCATCCGACAGCAGGAGAGAGCATGAGCCTGACGATTGCAAACACGCTCGGCCGCGCCGCCGCGGCGGCGCTGCTCGCACTGGCGCTCGGCCATGGCTACGCGGCCGACGAAGCGGCCACAGCCGCTGCGCCGCAGGCCGGCCCGCCGGCCGGCTTCGTCGCCCCGGCCGACCCCAAGCCCGACGACACCAACGCGCAGCGCGCGAAGAGCCAGCCCGGCAACAACGCGCCGATGTGGCGCCAGGTGCACGGCTCGGGCCCGGCGCCCGGCGTCACGCAGATCGAGGGCAGCGAGACCGGCACGCTGATCCAGACCCTGACGAGCTACCCGGGGTCGCGCTTCACGACGGCCGGCGAAGCGTGGCGCCAGACGCGCAACAACTGGATCATCCCCTACGGCGGCGCGCTGCTGCTGCTGGTCGCCATCGCGATCGCCGCGTTCTACCTCGGCGTCGGCTCGCTCGGCGGGCACGAGCCCGACACCGGGCGCGTCGTCGAGCGCTTCAGCGTCTTCGAGCGCACCACGCACGCCGCCAACGCGGTCGCCTTCACGATCCTCGCCGTCTCCGGGATCGTCATCGCCTGGGGCCAGTGGTTCCTGCTGCCGCTGATCGGCCACACGCTCTTCGGCTGGCTCACCTACGCGCTCAAGACCTTGCACAACTTCGCCGGACCGATCTTCGCCGTCTCGCTCGTCATCATCATCCTGACCTTCATTCGCGACAACCTGCCGCGCTCGGGCGACGGCAAGTGGCTCGTCAAGTTCGGCGGCCTGCTCTCCAAGCGCGAGGTGCCGTCGCACCGCTTCAACGCCGGCGAGAAGATCATCTTCTGGCTCGGCGTCTTCGTGCTTGGCCTGATCGTCGTTGCCGCCGGCCTCGTCCTCGACCGGGTCGTCCCCGGCATCGAGTACACGCGCGCCACGATGCAGATCGCGAACATGGTGCACGGCACCGCCGCCGCGCTGATGATGGCGCTCTTCCTCGGCCACATCTACATCGGCACGATCGGCATGAAGGGTGCGTGGAAGGGCATGAGCACGGGCTATGTCGACGAAGCCTGGGCCAAGGAGCACCACGAACTCTGGTACGACGACATCAAGGCCGGCAAGATCCCGGCCCAGCGCACGCCCGACACGCCGCTGCCGGCGCCGGCCGCGAAGCCGACGCGCTAGCCGCCCAACGCAAAGGATGAACCTCATGAAGCGCTCCGGATTCGCCTTCGTTGCACTCCCGCTTGCTTTCGCGCTCGCGAGCAGCGCCTTCGCGAAGCTGCCGCCGCCGAGCGACGAGGCCAAGGCAAAGGCGGCCGAAGCGGCGGCCAAGGCGGCATGGAGCGGCAAGCGCGCCGCATTCGAGACCTGCCAGGCGCAGGAACGCGTCGCGGCACGCTTCTTCGCCGAGATGAAGCAGGCGGGCAAGGAGACCCGCCCGCCGCTGCCGACGCCGGCGTGCGAGGACCCGGGGCCGTTCGTCGCCGCGCCGCCGGCATCGTCCTGAGCCGCGCGGGCGCGGCCGCCATCTCGTCCCTGCTCTCGGGGCCGGCATCGCGAAGCCGCCACAATGGCGGCATGTCAATCCACGCCGCGCAGCGCCCGCGCCTGACCCAGGCGAGCGCGCCGCTGACGCAGGCGATCGAGGTGCGCGACGAATTCGGCGCCGCGCGCAGCATCACGATTCCGGCCGAGCGGCCGCTGACGATCTTCGTCGACAAGCGCGAGCTGGTGACGCTGATGACGCTCGGCGCGGCGCCCGAACTCCTCACGCTCGGCTACCTGCGCAACCAGCGCCTCGTCGATTCGATCGCCGACATCGAATCGATCACCGTCGACTGGGACGTGCAGGCGGCGGCGGTCAAGACGCGCCGCGGCATCGACGACTTCGACGCGCGCACCGCCAAGCGCGTCGTGACGACCGGCTGCGGTCAGGGCACGGTGTTCGGCAACCTGATGAGCGAGATCGACGCGAGCGCGTTGCCAGCCGCGACCGACCCCGGCGCGCGCCTGAGCCAATCGGCGCTGTACGGGCTGCTCGCCGCGATGCGCCAGCAGGAGAGCACGTACAAGTCGGCCGGCTCGGTGCACGGCTGCGCGCTCTTTCGCCAGAGCGAGATGCTGACCTTCGTCGAGGACGTCGGCCGCCATAACGCGATCGACACCATCGCTGGCTGGATGTGGCTCGAGGCGATTGACGGCGGCGACAAGGCGTTCTACACAACCGGCCGGCTGACGAGCGAGATGGTGATGAAGTCGGCGCAAATGGGCGTGCCGATCGTCGTCTCGCGCAGCGGCGCGACGCAGATGGGCTACGAGACCGCGAAGCGCCTCGGCATGCTGCTCTTCGGCCGGGCAACGAACCGCCACTTCATCTGCTACTGCGGCTTCGAGCGCTTCGACGCCGAGCCCGAACCGCCGCGCGCCGCGCCCTGACGCCATCTCACGCTGTCCCGCGGCCGACCCCTAGAATGCCGCCAACTTCCGGGACGCACGATGAGCATCAAGAGCGACAGGTGGATCCGCCGCATGGTCGAGACGACCGGCATGATCGAGCCGTTCGAGCCCGGCCAGATCCGGCAGGCGGCGGACGGCAGCCGCATCATCAGCT
>JBDHSE010000004.1:0-32601 GCA_039807955.1 Ideonella sp.
CGAGTTCGTCCTTCTTCAGCGCTGCCGACATCACGCCGACGCCGAGCGGCTTGCCGAGCACGAGCACGTCGCCCGGCCGGGCGTCGGCGTTGCGCCTGACCTGCTTCGGATGGACGAGGCCGAGCGCGACGAGGCCGTAGATCGCCTCGACCGAATCGATCGTGTGGCCGCCGGCGATCGGCATGCCGGCGTCGCGGCAGACGGCGGCGCCGCCTTCGAGGATGCGGCCGATCGTCTGCGCCGACAGCACGCCAATCGGCATGCCGACCAGCGCGAGCGCGAGGATCGGCCGCCCGCCCATCGCGTAGACGTCGCTGATCGCGTTGGTCGCCGCGATGCGGCCGAAGTCGAACGGGTCGTCGACGATCGGCATGAAGAAGTCGGTCGTCGCGATCAGCGCCTGCTCGTCGTTCAACTGGTAGACGGCGGCGTCGTCGGCGGTCTCGATGCCGACCAAGAGCGCCGGCGGAATCGGCATCGCCGCCGTGCCCTTGAGGATCTCGGACAGCACGCCGGGCGCGATCTTGCAGCCGCAGCCGCCGCCGTGCGACAGCGTCGTCAGGCGTGGTTCGGCGCTCGGTTCGGGTGCGGTCATGGCTTGTGTTCCTGCGTTCGTGGCTCGATCAGTTCGGCGACCAGGCGGTGCAGCATCGCGCGCTCGGCGTCCGGATCGAAGAGCGGCGCACGCCTGGCGATCTGGCGCTGCAATGCAGGAAGCATATCGGGATCGTCGCGCGCCCGCGCGAGCAGCGCGGCGAGCGCCGCCGCGTCGCCGGCATCGAACACCGCCGCGCAGTCGGCGCCGAGCAGGCCCAGGTTGCCGGCGATGCGCGACGCGAGGACCGGCGTGCCGCTGCGGATCGCCTCGACCACGACGTGGGCGCCGCCTTCGATGCGGCTCGGATGGACGAGCACGTGCGCGCGCTGGATGCGCCGGCGCGCCGCCGCGTGCGGCAACGCACCGAGCCAGCGATAGTTCGCCTGCGCCGCGGCGAGCGCGCTCGCCTCGCGGGCCAGCGCCGGGTCGAGCGCGGCGCCGATGTGGTCGAGCACGATGTCGCCGCGGTCTGCGAGCCGCCGCGCCGCGTCGAAGAAGGTGCGCGGGTCCTTCTCGTCGCGCAGATGGCCGACCATCACGGCGCGCAGATGGCGCGACGGTTTGACCAGCGTGCGCATCGCGCGCGCGGACTGCAGCAGCACGCGGCAATTGGGGCGCAACGAATCGGGTAGGCGCTCAGCCCCGAACTCGTTGAGCACGATGAGCCGGTCCGCCAGCGCGAGCGAGCGGCGCGCGCGCTCGTCGGTGTCGATGTCGCGATAGAGGTCGGTGCCGGTCAGCGCGAGCAGCAGCGGCCGATGCGGGTATGTCTCGCGCCAGGCCGCGATCGAAGCCGCCGACCGGCGCGCATGCAGCGCGATCATCAGCGCCTCGTCTCCCGCCTGCCAGCGCGCCGCCAGACGCACCCGATACGCCGGGCGCAGCATCCGCGCCCAGCGTTGCGCCGTCTGCCAGTTGCCGTTGTTCGCATCGGCAAGGGCCGGCGTCACGATGACGATCGAGGGGCGAGCCATGGCGCAAGGCTAACCCCGGCGGGGTGAACGCTGCGTCCTGTGCTTCGGTGAACGCCGCCCGGCCCGGCGCGCTGCAGGGCCGCGCCGGGCCGCATACACTGCGCCGCACAGGAGGTGGACAAACGATGCACATCAGACTCGCGGTGATGATGTTTCTGGGCCTCTTGCTGGCCACCTCGCAGGCCCGCGCCGGCGAGCTCGAATGCCGAAGCTCGGGCTACCGCTACCAGTACTGCCGGGCGGATACCGAGAACAACGTCCAGTTCGCGCAGCAGCTTTCGAACGCGCCTTGCAAGCAGGGCCGTGACTGGGGCTACGACCAGCGCGGCATCTGGGTCGACAACGGCTGCGCGGCGATGTTCAACTACGGCGGCGGCAGTTCACATCACAACCGCGATTCGGGGCGCGACGCGGCGGCCGGCATCGCCGCGGCGGTGATCCTCGGTGCGTTGATCTCGGCCAGCGAGCAGCACCACCACGACCGCGGCAGCCAGAGCAACGACAGCCGCGTCGACGTGCCGCCGTGGGCGATCGGGCATTTCGCCGGCCCGGATCGCGGCGGCGGCCCCGACATCGAGATCGCGATCGATCCGAACGGCCGCATCAACGGCATGCAGGGCAGCCGCATCTTCAACGGCCAGATGCGCGGCACCGAGGCCTGGATCGGCAATCGTTCGTACACGGTCGTGCGCTCGGGCGGCGGCATACGCCTGTTCGGCGAAGACCGCGGCGGCTACGACCTTTATCGCCAATGATGGAGGCCGCCATGCACGAAAGACGCAACTTCCTCTCCCGCTTCGCGGTTGCGCTCGTCGCGTTCGTCGGCCTTGCGCTCGCGGTCACCGCCGCGCCGGCGCAGACGACGGCGGGCGCCGCGGCGAAGCCGGCCGCGAAGGCGGCGGCCAAGGCCGCGCGCCAGCCGCTGACGGGCACGCCGACGCTGGTGCGGATCGAGCGCAGCGGCGTGCTGCGCGTCGGCATCGCGATCAACGCGCCGTTCGTGATGCACGACAGGCAGGGCCAGGCGATTGGCTATTCGGTTGACCTCGCACGCCAGTTCGCCGCCGCGATGGGCTGGAAGCTCGAACTCGTCGAGACCTCGTGGCCCAACCTGTTCTCGGGGCTGCGCAGCAACCAGTACGACATGATCGTCTCGGGGCTGTCGATCACGCCGCAACGCGCGCTCGGCGTGCTGTTCAGCGATCCGGTCGGCGAGTTCGACATCCGCGTCGTCGCCAATCGCGACCGGCTGCCGGCCGGCGGCTTGGCCGAGTTGAAGCAACTCGCCAATCCGAAGGTCGGCGCGCTCGAAGGTTCGTTGACGGCCGACGTCGCGCGCCGCGCGCTGCCGGCGAATGCGGTCGTCAGCGTCGCAACCGAGAGCGCGGCGCTCGCCGATCTGCTCGCCGGCAAGCTCGACGCCTACGTCGCCGAAGCGCCGCTGCCGCAGGTCATGGCGCAGGTCCACGACGCCAGGCTGCGCCTGCTCGACGGCGCGCCACTGGCGCGCACCGCGCACGGCATCGCGCTGCGCATCGACGACACCGCGCTGCTGCGCGTCGTCGATGCCTGGATCGTCTACGAGCATGCGTCCGGCTGGCTGACCACGCGCCACGACTACTGGTTCAAGGGCACGGGCTGGGCTGAGCAGCTCTAGCCGTGCACATGTCGAAGGCACTCGGCCGGGCGCTGCTCGCGCTGGCAACGGCGCTTTGCGCGTTGCCCGGCGCAGCGTCGACGCGGCTCGGCGAGAGTTGCGACCTTGCGGTGCTGGGCGCGCGCGACGCAGCTGGCTTCATGCGGTTCGATCGTGCCTTGCGCGAGGCGCTGCAGGGCAGCGATGCGCAGGCGCTGGATGCGCTGCTGCAGTTTCCGCTCGCGCTCAACCGCGGCGCGAGCAGGACGACGATCGCCGACGCCGCCACATGGCACAAGCAGTTCGACGCCGCCTGGTGGCCGGTGCTGCAGCGCGCCGTCGCCGGCCAGCAACCGCAGGCGCTCTTTTGCAATGCCGATGGCGTGATGTACGGCGATGGCGCGATCTGGGCCAACCCGGCGGGAGGCGAGTTTCGCATCAGCGCGATCAACTTGCCGCGGCAGGCGGCCCCGTCCGGTGCGCACGCAGCGGCCGCACCGTCCGTGCTGCTCGACTGCGGCACCGAAAAGGTCCGCATCGTGATCGATGCCGCGGGCGGCGGCGCGCCGCGCTACCGGTCGTGGAACAGGCCGCACGCACCGCCCGAAGCGCCGGCGCTCGAGCTTGCCGGCAAGGCCGACGCCGAGGGCACGGGCAGTTGTCATCGCCGCATCTGGCGCTTCACGAGCGGCAATGTGCGCTACATCGTCGGCGAGCCGGGCTGCACCGACGGCGGCGTGCCGCCGGACGCGAAGGCGCGCCTCGAAGTGGAGATCGCCGGCAAGCCGGCGCTCGACGCCTGGTGTCGCTGAGAATCGCCGCCGCCTTCGGCGTCGCGATCTGGGTCGCGGCATCCGGCGCCGTGGCTGGTTCGGCGCCGCTGACGCTGGAGCCTTTCGGCTTCACGTTGCGAATCACCCTGTCGGACAAGGCGGCGCAGCGTCTGCGCAAGGCCGACGAGGGCATCACCGTCGATGCACGCTACTACGGCGATCCGACACCCGGTGCCGCGCGGCATGCCGACGAGGTCGGGCAGATCGATCTCGGCACCGAGCGCGTGCTTCTGCCCGGCCGGGCCGGCACGGCGCACGTGTCGGGGTCGAAGCTTCGAGCCGATCGATTGGACTGGACCGAGGGCGACGTGAAGGTCAACGTCAACGTCTATTCGTCGCGCCGCAGCAGCAGCGACAACCTGCTGGCATGCGACTTCATCGACGGCCCCGTCGCGCAGGTCGTGCGCGCGCAGCCGGTCGCCTTGCGCTGCGCGCTGATCGAGGAGAACGCCGAGACCCGCGTCAGGCCGTGATCGCCGCCATCGCGCGGCGCGCCGGCCTCGTGCGCGGGAGGCAGCGATCGGCGAGATCGTTCAGCGCTGCCCGCCGCCGCCGAGCCAGTCGAAGAAGCGCTGGGCCGGCGTCGAGGCCGGCGCGTTCGCACCACCGTAGCCGGGTGCGCCATAGGGTGCCGGCTGCATGCCGCCGCCGAACTGCGCCTGCAGCTGCTGCTGCAGCATGCGCGCCGCCTGCGGGTCGATCGCCGCGATGCGTTGCAGCGTTTCGTTCAGCCGGTCCCAGCGCTGCGAGCGGGCGTAGAGCTGCGCCAGCAGCACGTTGGGCGGGATTACCTGCGGGTTGATCGCGATGGCCTGTTGCAGGTAGCGCTCGGCAGAGGCGGGATCGTTGGCGGCGGCATAGATCTGGCCCGCGGTCGCGAGCAGGCGCGATTCGTCCGGATCGAGCTGCAGCGCGGCATCGATCTCGCGCCTGGCCTCGGCGTTCGCGCCCATCGTCAGGTGCGCGGTCGCGAGCCAGCCCCGCACCTCGGCCGACTCGGGTTCGAGCCGCGCCGCCTCGCGCAGATGGAGCAGCGCCTGCGGCGCCTGGTTGGCGGCGAGGAAGAACATCGCGGCCTGGATCCTGAAGTTCGCGTTGCGCGGATCGAGCTGGACTGCCTGGTTGAATTCCGATCCGGCCTGCAACGGGCGCGCCAGCCGTGCGTAGCACTGCGCCGCCTGGATGCGCAGCCAGGCGTTGGCGGGCGCGATCTGCAGTGCGCGTTCCACCGCGTCCAGGGCCTCGACCGGCCGGCCGCGCTGCTCGAGCAGCGCAGCGTGCAGCAAGTGCAGCGGAGCGTTGCCGGCATCTTCGGCCAGCAGTTGCTCGACGAGCTGCAGCGCCTCGCGCGTGCGGCTGACGCTGCCGTACAACTGCGCCAGCGAGAGTTTGAGGTTGGCGTCGCGCCCGGCCTTCTCGAGCAGGGCCTCGCCCTCGGCGATCGCCTCCCGGTACTCCTGCCGCTGTGCGTGGTAGCGCACGAGGTTGTAGCGCGCGGTTGTCCATTTCGGGTCGCACTTGATCGCCTCGCGCCACTTGGCGGAGGCGGCTTCGGCGGCGTCGCGATCGCCGCTATCCTCGGAGCGCATCATCAGCGCCGTCCCCCAGATCGTCAGCGCGCGCGCGTCCCGCGGATGCGCGTCGGCGTAGCGCTGCGCGTAGGCGAGGGCCGTCGCATGGTCCCTCTGGCCGAGCGCGAGTTCGGCCTCGAACAGCTCGAGCACGTCGGTTTCGGCGACCTGCGCGATCGCGCCGCCAAGCTGTTCCTTCAGGTGTTCGGCGTGCGCCTGGATCATTGTGTTGGCGCGCTGCCGCTCGGTCGTCTCGGCAAGCAGCCGGTCGACACTGGCGCGCGCCGACTTCAGCGGTTCGGCGATCGTCAGCGGCGCCGGCAATCCGAGCTTGTCGTGCAGCAGCGCCATGAACGCGTCGAAGTCCTCGCAACGGAACAGGAACAGGCGCTTCGGATGCGCCGCGAGCAGGCGGGCCAGCGCTTCAGGCGGCTTCCGGTCAGGATCGTGCACGCCCCAGTAGATGCCGCGCGGGAAGGTTTCGGGGTCCTTCAGCAGCGCGTCGAGGAGTTCCATGATCGACTGGTCGGCTCCCGCGTAGCCGAGCACGACCATGCCGCACTGGCGCGCGAACTCGGCGAACTTGCGCTCCATGTTCGCGGTGAGCCGCGCAAGCTCATCGACCGTGTTCTTCAGCTTCTTGAACAGGTAGTCGCCGTGAAGCTTGATGATCTTGGCGCGCGCGGTCGAGGCGTTGATCGATCCCACTTCCGAGTCGGCCGCGCAGACCACGGCGTTGTAGCCGATGAAGCGCGTCAGCGCCTCGTTGACGAGGTCGTCGAAGTTGGTCGTGAAGACGAGGTTGAAGTGGCCGGCCCGGATGATGTTCGCGAGGTACAGGTAGCCCCATGCCGGGAACGCGGCCTCGATCTTCGGTTCGATGAACTTCTGGCGGGCGCGCTCGTCGGGATACAGCAGTTCGAACAGGTCGGAGTACTCGGTCGGCTTCTCGTACCAACCGGTCTGAAGCTTGCACCAGGCTTCGAAGTCGCCGGCGCCGCCGGCCTGTTCTTCGAACGCGGTGCGGCGCCACTCGGCGATCAACTCCGAAGCGAGCGGCACGCCCGAGCTGCGCGACGCGCCGGCGCCGAGGAACAGCGAGAACTCGCGCGCATCGGCCTGCGCGACGAGCCGAACCACCTGGTCCTGCGGCAGAACTCGGGCACTGTCCATCGGCGGGCCTCCTTGCGGATCGGTGTGGGCGGCAGGCTTCGGGCCGATCGAAGCGGGCCGCGGCGGTCGTCACGCGAACGGCAGCGCTGCGATCAGGCCTTTCGCAAACCTCTCGGGCTTCGTACCATCACGGCCGGTGGGACGACCGCGCCTCGCTGCCGCCTGCGCGCGACCTTCAGGTCGGCGTGTCGTTGACGCCGATGACCAGCGACAGCGGAATTCGGCCACCCTGCGGCGGCATCACCGTCATGATCGTCTCGGGCAGGAACAGTCGATCGGCGATGTTGCGCGTCGGATTCGGGCCGTGGTCGGCGTAGGGCGCACGCCGGTTGATGCGATTGTTGATCCCCTGCTTGAAGTACATCTGGGTCGTGATCTCGGTCGATGGCGTCGGCCTGACCTTGACGTGGATGTGCGTCGTGCGCCCCTCGTACCAGCCGGGATAGATCGTGTCGAAGGCGACCTGCCCGCCGGCGTCGGTGATCTGGACGCCACGCAGGAAGGTCTGACCGCCCGTGCCCTGATTGGGAAAGCCGGAATAGAGCCCGCCTGCGTCGCAGTGCCAGACGTCGACCGCGGCATTCGGGATCGGCGCGCAATCGGATGCCCTGACCACCTGGATCAACAGCCGTGCCGCCAGCCCCGGCAGGCCCTCGGTGATGTCCCGGCGCAGCAGGTCGAGGTCGAGGTAGTACGGCCCGGACGTCTCGGTCGGCGTGAGCGAGCACATGCCCTGGACGGCCGGGTCGTCGATCGCGTCGAAGAGATCGGGGCCAGCGGACTTGGCGGGCCCGGCCAGCGCGGTCAGCGGGGCGCCGCCGCCAATCAGGCCCATGACGCCCAGCGCGCCGGCGCGTCGCAGGATCTGGCGCCGGCCCGTCACAGGGCTCGAGAAGTCGTCGTCATGCATGGTTTGTCTCCTTGGCTTTGCGTGCAGTCGCATGGACCGACGTTCGCTGTTCTTCGACGCCGGACACGTCGTTTCGGCCGATCGACGCGTGGATTATGTGAGCCGCAACCGGCGCCGGCAACCGTTGCCGATGCATGCCGTGGGACCCGCAGCATCGCGCCGGTACGGGATGCGCGTGACGATCGCAAGGCCTACCATCCGGCGCACGGCGCTCGCGCCGCGATCCGGGCGACGATGGAGTGACGATGATCGACCCAAGTCTCGTTGCCGCTGCGCTTGCCGCGCGCAACGGTGATGCGCGGGTGCTCGCTGATGCGTTGCGGGCGAGCCGCCGCGACACGCTTCGCACCTTCGGCATCTGCGAGCAGGCGCTGCCCGGGCTTCGCGTGCCGCTGCACGAGGCGTTGAACCCGCCGCTGTGGGAGCTCGGCCACGTCGGCTGGTTCCAGGAGTACTGGATCGCGCGCAACCCGGCGCGTGGTGCCGGTGCGGCGGCCGATCCCGACCTGCCGCGCGATGCGCCGTTGCGGGCAGACGCCGACGCGCTCTACCACTCGGGCAAGGTCGCGCACGACGCGCGCTGGGCCTTGCCGCTGCCCGGCGCGCAGGCGACGCGCGACGATCTCGGGCGCCAGTTGGAGGCGACGCTCGCGCTGCTGAGTGGGGTGGACGATCGCGACGACGCGCTCTACTTCTTTCGCCTCGCGCTGCTGCACGAGGACATGCACCACGAAGCGGCGCTCTACATGGCGCAGGCGCAGGGGATCGAGATCGACGACCCGCGCTGGCAGGCCGCGAGCCTGCCTGAGCCGCCAGCGCCGATCGCGTTCGAGCGAGGTTCGTGGTCGCTCGGCCGCGGTACGGCACCGGGCTTTGCTTTCGACAACGAACTGGCGTCGCAGACGGTCGAACTGCCGGACACGGAGATCGACTCGCAGGCGGTGCGCTGGGCCGAGTACCTGCCGTTCGTCGAATGCGGCGGCTACGTCGACGACCGCTGGTGGAGCGTCGATGGCCGGCGCTGGCGCGACACGACGCGCGCTGCCGCGCCGCGCTATCTGCGGCGCATCGGCGCGGCTTGGCAACATTGGCGCCACGGGCGATGGCAGGCGCTCGATGTCACACAGGCTGCGGTGCATCTGTCCTGGCACGAGGCGCAGGCCTGGTGCCGCTGGGCCGGCCGGCGCCTGCCGACCGAGGCGCAGTGGGAGCGCGCCGCGATCACGCGGCCCGACGCGTTCCGCTGGGGCGACGTCTGGGAGTGGACGGCGAGCCCGTTCGCGCCGTACCCGGGTTTCGCGCCGCACCCCTATCGCGACTATTCGGCACCCTGGTTCGACGGCCGGCCGGTGCTGCGCGGCGCGTCGTTCATGACGCAGCCGAGGATGCGCGATCCGCGCTATCGCAACTTCTTCTTGCCGCATCGCAACGACGTCGCGGCCGGCTTTCGAAGCTGCGCGGCCTGAGCAGCGGCGCCTATCGTGCGACGCTGCGCTTGGCGTGCCGCGACGGCCCGATCCGGCGCGGCAGGTGTCCGGCTACGACTTTGCCGCCGCCGCGCCGCCCGGCTTGAAGCGCTGGGCGAGCGCGCGCGCGGCGCCGACGAGCAGGCTCGTGTCGAGCCCGACGGCGACGAAGAGGGCGCCGGCGTCGAGATACTGCTGCGCGAGTGCCGGGTCGGTCGCGAGGATGCCGGGCGCCTTGCCGGCGGCGCGCACGGTTGCGATGCCGTCCAGGATCGCGCGTTGCACTTGCGGGTCGCTCGACTTGCCGCGAAAGCCCATCGACGCCGAAAGATCCGCCGGGCCGAAGAAGACGCCGTCGACGCCGTCGGTGGCGGCGATCGCTTCGAGGTTGCGCATCGCCTCGACCGTCTCGGCCTGAACGAGCAGGCACATCTGTGCGTCGGCCTGGTGCAGGTAGTCGTCGACCTGGTTCCAGCGCGACGCCCGCGCCAGCGCCGCGCCCATGCCGCGGATGCCAACCGGCGCGTAGCGCATCGCGCGCACCATCAGCGCCGCCTGCTCGGGCGTGTCAATCATCGGCACGAGCAGCGTCTGCGCACCGATGTCGAGGTACTGCTTGACGAGCGCGACGTCGCCCTGCACCGGCCGCACGATCGGGTGCACCGGGTAGGGCGCGACGGCGCGCAGCTGGTCGAGCACGGTGCGCGTGTCGTTCGGCGCGTGCTCGGCGTCGAGCAGCAGCCAGTCAAAGCCCGTCAGCGCGAGCGCCTCGGCGGCGTTCGCGCTCGCCATGCCGACCCACAGGCCGATCTGCGGCCGGCCGTCGCGCAGCGCGTCGCGAAAAGTGTTGTGCGGAATCTGCATGGTGTGCAATGCGGTGTCGTTTGTGACGTCAGACGAAGCGGAACGACACGGTGCCGAGCGGCCCGTAGTCGGCGTGCAGGTTGTCGCCGCGCACGGCCGTCGTCGGCCGCGTGAACGATCCGGCGAGGACGACGTTGCCGGGGTCGAGCTGCTCGTCGTGCGGCGCGATCTTGTTGGCGAGCCAGGCGACGCCGGTCGCCGGGTGGTTCAGCACGCCGGCGGCAAGCCCCGTCTCCTCGATCACGCCGTTCTTGTAGAGCATCGCGCCGGCCCAGCGCAGGTCGATCGCATCCGGCCGCACCGGCCGCCCGCCGAGGACGATGCCGGCGTTGGCGGCGAAGTCCGAGATCGTGTCGAAGACCTTGCGCGGCGCCTTCGTCTCGCGGTCGAACTGCTCGATGCGGGCGTCGATGATCTCGAGCGCCGGGCTCACATAGTCGGTCGCGGCGAGCACGTCGAAGAGCGTCACGCCCGGCCCCTTCAGCGGCCGGCCGAGGACGAAGGCGAGTTCGACCTCGACGCGCGGCGCGATGAAGCGATCGATCGCGATGTCGCCCCCTTGCTCGAAGAACATGTCGTCCATCAGCGGCGCGTAATCGGGCTCGGTGATCTGGCTCGCCTGCTGCATCGCGCGCGAGGTGAGGCCGATCTTGCGGCCGCGGATGCGGCGGCCGTCGGCGACTTCGAGCGCGACCCAGGCGCGCTGGATCGCGTAGCCGTCGTCGATCGTCATGCCGGGGTGCTGCGCCGAGAAGTGGCGCAGCTGCGTGCGTGACTTGCGCGCGTCGTAGAGCTGGCGCGCGAGCTGCGCGATCGTCTTGGCGTCGAGGGTCGTGCTCATGGGCGGGCGAAGACTGCGTGGAGGTTGCCGAACTTGGCGTCGAACACTTCATTGCCGACGTCGACCTGCAGCGTGAGGCCGACCGGGCGGCGCGCCAGCACCGGCGCGAAATGCGCCTTCGCCGCTTCGGCCAGCGCCTGGCCGGCGGCCTGCTGCACCGCCGTGCTGCGCCCGCGCCCCATGCGCAGGTTGAAGTAGCAAAACGCATGGTCGCCCGAGCCGTCGGCCACCGCGTAGTGCGCCGCCGGATAGGCCAGCACGCGCGTGCCGCCGGTAGGGAAGACCTGCGCGCCTTGCTCGTCCCGGACGGTAAGCATGGTGTCGGCGAGGCGGCGGCACAGCGCGCCCATGTCGCTCTCGGCGTCGAGATTGGGCGTGTAGACGATGACGAGGTGCGGCACGGCGCGCGCGGGCTACAACCTCGTCGCGACGCTCGTGTAGCCCGCTGCCGCCGAGGCGACCGCCTTCGGCACGGCGCTGCCGTCCTGCGGCGTCACCGGCAGCACGACGTTGATCTGCCCGGTGCCGCTCGAGCCGAAGTACGGCGTGATGATCTCGGCCGGCGCGTCGTAGGCGCTCCAGCCGAGCGCGCCGAGCAGCATCGCGGTGTCGTGCATGAAGCCCTCGCCGTGGCCCTTGGGCGCGTACTCGGGCAGCATCTCGCAGAAGGCCTTCCACTCGGCTGCCTTCCACATCCGGATCACCTCCTGGTCGAGGTGCTCGAGGAACGGGCTCCAGATCTTGAATGCGTACTCGGGCGCGAGGCCGTTTTGCGCGAAGCGGTGCGACAGCGAGCCGCTCGCGAAGATCGCGATCGTGCCGTCGTAGTGGTCCTCGACCGCCTTGCGGATCGCCCAGCCCAGGCGCGCGCTGTCGTCCAGGTAGTGCACCGTGCACATCGCCGAGATCGACACCACCTTGAAGTGCTGGTCGGTGTTCATGTAGCGCATCGGCACCAGCGTGCCGTATTCGGGGTCGAGCGTCGTCGCGTCGTGCGCCAGTACCTCGACGCCCATCTCGTTGGCGGTGCGCGCGAGGATGTTGCCGAGCGCCGGGTTGCCGGGGAACTCGAACGCCATGTTGCTGATGAAGTGCGGCAGCTCGTTGCTCGTGTAGACGCCCTTGAAGTGCGGCGCGCAGTTGATGTGGTAGTTGGCGTTGACGAGCCAGTGGGTGTCGAAGACGACGATCGTGTCGACGCCGAGCTCGCGGCAGCGCCGGCCGATCTCGATGTGGCCGTCGATCGCGTCCTTGCGGGTGTTGTGGCGCGGGCCGGGCTGCTCGCTCAGGTACAGGCTCGGTACGTGCGTGATCTTGGCGGCGAGGGCAAGTTTTCCCATCATCGATCTCCCAGTGTGACGGCGTGCTGTGCGGCAGTGTTCACCTGCAGCGAGAAGACGTCCGGCCGCGCGTAGTGGCCGACGACGTCGAAATCCATCTGGCCCATCGGGATCAACGACAGGTCGAGTTCGGCGGTGAGCAGCGCGTCGGCGTCGAACACCGGCCCGGCGAGCACCTTGCCGAGGGGGTCGATGATGACGCTGCCGCCGCGCATCAGCGCCGCGCCCGGCGCGTCGGGCAGGCGGTTGTTCATCTGCGCGGCCGGGAAGTCGTCGCGCCGCAGATGCTGGCACGCCGACAGCACGAAGCAGCGCCCTTCGAGCGCGATGTGCTGCATCGTCGACTGCCAGCTGTCGCGGTCGTCGGCGGTCGGCGCGCAGTAGATCGCGACGCGCTGGCGGTACATCGCCATGCGCAGCATCGGCATGTAGTTCTCCCAGCAGATCACGGCGCCGAGCTTGCCCCACGGCGTGTCGACCGCGGCCAGCGTCGAGCCGTCGCCGAAGCCCCAGACGAGGCGCTCGAGCGCGGTCGGCATCAGCTTGCGGTGCTTGCCGAGGATGCGGCCGTCGGCGCCGAGGTAGACCGCGGTGCAGTACAGCGTGCCGCCGTCGCGCTCGATGATCCCGACGACGACGTACAGCCGGTGGCGCGCCGCCGCTTCGGCGAGCGCGGCGATCTCCGGGCCGTCGATCGCGACCGCCGCGTCGAAGTAGGCCTTGAACTCGGCGCGGCCCTGCGGCGTGCGCCCGCCGAGGTAGATGTGAAAGTCCGCGCCCTTCGGGTAGCCGCCGATGAACGCTTCCGGAAAGACGAGCAACCGGGCGCCGTTGGCGGCGGCGCCGGCCATCAGCTCGAGCGCGCGCGCGACGGTCGCCGGCGTGTCGAGCAGTACCGACGAGGTCTGGGCGACGGCGGCGACGAGGCGGGACGCGTCCACGTTCAGACCCCCCAGTGCGGGATGTGATGGCTGCCCAGCGAGACGGCGACGTTCTTCGGCTCGAGAAACACCTCGTAGCTCCAGGTGCCGCCTTCGCGGCCGGTACCGCTCGCCTTCGTGCCGCCGAAGGGCTGGCGCAGGTCGCGCACGTTCTGGCTGTTGACGAAGCACATGCCGGCCTCGATCGCGGCGGCGACGCGGTGCGCGCGGCCGAGGTTCTCGCTCCAGATGTAGCTCGACAGCCCGTAGGCGATGTCGTTACTCTTGGCGATCGCGTCGGCCTCGTCGTCGAACGGGATCAGGCAGGCAACGGGACCGAAGATTTCCTCCTGCGCGATCTTCATGCGGTTGTCGACGTCGGCGAACACCGTCGGCAGCACGAAGTTGCCTTTCGCGACGTGCGGCGGCACGTCGGGCGCGGCGAGCCCGCCGCACAGCATCGTCGCGCCTTCCTTCGGGCCCAGCTCGATGTAGCTGCGCACCTTCGCCAGATGGCCCTGGCTGATCATCGGGCCGACGATCGTCTTCTCGTCCAACGGGTCGCCGACGGTGATGCGCTTCGCGCGCGCGGCGAACTTGGCGGCGAAGTCGGCGTAGATCGACTTCTGCACGAGGATGCGGCTGCCGGCGGTGCAGCGCTCGCCGTTGTTGGAGAAGATCATGAAGACGGCGGCGTCGAGCGCGCGCGCCAGGTCGGCGTCGTCGAAGACGACGAACGGGCTCTTGCCGCCAAGCTCCATGCTGAACTTCTTGAGGCCCGCGGCACGCACGATGCGGTTGCCGGTCGCCGTCGAGCCAGTGAAGCTGATCGCGCGCACGTCGGGATGGGCGCACAGCGGCTCGCCGGCCTCCTTGCCGAAGCCGTGCACGACGTTCAGCACGCCGGCCGGGATGCCTGCCTCGAGCGCGAGTTCGCCGAGCCTTGCCGCCGTCAGCGGCGACAGCTCGCTCATCTTCAGCACGGCGGTGTTGCCGAAGGCGAGCGCCGGCGCGACCTTCCACGTCGCCGTCATGAACGGCACGTTCCACGGGCTGATCAGCGCGCAGACGCCGACCGGGTGATACAGCGTGTAGTTCAGGTGCGTCGGCGTCGGGTAGGTGTGGCCGTCGACGCGGGTGCACATCTCGGCGAAGTAGTAGAAGTTGTCGGCCGCGCGCGGGACGAGGCCCTTGCCGGTCTGCGCGATGACCTGGCCGGTATCCATCGTTTCGGTGCGCGCGATCTCGGGCACGTGGGCGGCGATCAGGTCGCCGAGCCGGCGCAGCAGCCGCGCGCGCTCGGTTGCCGCGAGCCCCGCCCACGCCGGGAACGCGTCCTTGGCGGCGGCGACGGCGGCGGCAACCTCGGCCTCGCCGCCGCTCGCCACTTCGGCGAGCACGTCCTGCGTCGCCGGATTCACGGTCTCGAAATAGTCGCCGCTCTTGACGGGCTTGCCGGCGATCAGGTGTTCGATGCGCATTCGATGCTTCTCCTGTGGCCCGCGCTCAGCGCCCGCACGCGGCGTCGCCGGCGATCGTGTTGACGAGGCGGCCGATGCCGTCGATCTCGCACACCACCTCGTCGCCTTCGTCCACGTTGACGACGCCGTCGGGCGTGCCGGTGAGGATCACGTCGCCCGCCTGCAGCGTCATGAAAGCACTCAGGTACTCGATCAGCGCGGGGATGTCGTTGACCATGTCCGAAGTGTGGCCCTGTTGGGTGACCTTGTCATTGACGAGGGTGCGAAGCTTCAGGTCGTGCGGGTCGGCGACATCGGCGGCATCGACGAACCAGGGGCCGAGGACGGTTGCGCCGTCGCGGTTCTTCACGCGCAGATTCGGGCGGTACCAGTTCTCGAGGTAGTCGCGGATCGTGTAGTCGTTGCAAACGGTGTAGCCGGCGACGTGGTGCATCGCGTCGGCCGCCTTCACGCGGCGCGCCGTCGCGCCGATGACGACCGCCAGCTCGCATTCGTAGTGCATGAACGCAACGCCCTGCGGCCGGCGCGTGACGCCGCGATGCCCGATCAGGCTGCCCGGGCCCTTCAGGAAGACGAGCGGCTCGTCGCGCGCGGTGACGGTCAGTTCCTTCGCGAGCTCCTTCACGTGGTCGGCGTAGTTCAGGCCGAGCGCGATGATCGTTCCGACATCGAACGGCGGCAGCCAGACGACGTCGGCTTCGGCGAGCACGCGGCCGTCGGCGAGGCGCAACCCGGCGGCGTCGGGCACGGCACTGTGGATCGCACCGGCGTAGGCGACGCGCGCGGTCCTCATGCCGCCACCGCCTCGGCGACGACGCGGCCTTCGAGCCGGCCGATCGGCGCACAGTCGATCGTGAACGCCTGCCCCGCGGCGCAGCGCGGCGCGCCGGCGGCGATGCCGGCGAGCAGGATGTCGCCCGGCGCGAGCGTCATGAACTCGGTCACGTCCTGCAGCAGTTGCGCGATCGGGCGCAGCATGCCGCCGCCCGTACGGTGGACGACCTGGCCATCGATGTGGACCTCGATCTCGAGCGCGTCCGGATCGGCGATCGCCGCCGCCGGCACGACGCGCGGGCCGACGAGGCACGAGCCGTCGCGCGCCTTGAAGCGGGTGTTCGGGCGGTAGTAGCTCGGCTGCGGCAGGCTCAGGTCGGCGACCAGCGTCCAGCCGGCGATGTGGGCGGCGGCGTCGGCCGCGCGCACCCGGCACGCGGTGCGCCCGATGACGATGCCGAGCGCGGCGCCGACCTCGAACGCGCCGCCGTCGGCCGCCACCTCGACCACGGCGCCGCTCGTGCGCAGAGTGTTGCGCGGCTTCAGGTAGAGCACCGGCGCCTGCGGCGGCGCCTTGTACGGCGCCGCATTGACCGCGTCGCCGAGCGCCGCGAGCGCGCGCGGGTCGTTCAGCAGCGTGCCATAGACGACGCCCGACAACTGCCACGGCGCAAACTCGAAGCGCAAGGGTGTGAACATGGTTCGAGCCGTCACCCGGCTTGAATCGTTAACATGTGAGCAATATACTCGCTCGCCTGTGACCGGGTCAAGCACCCTGACGGCATCCGGATGAATTCGCGCGCAGCACGCACCTCGACTCAGCGCACTTCGACCCAGCGCAACCTGCGCCGGCGCGACGCGCCGGGCTTCGCGCATCGCAACCTGCCGCTGCTGCTGCTGCAGGCGCGCGAGCGCGTCATCGCGCGCTTTCGGCCGCTGCTCAACGCGAGCGGCATCACCGAGCAGCAGTGGCGCGTCGTGCGCGCGCTCGCCGAGACCGGCCCGCTCGAGCCGCGCCAGATCGTCGCGCTGTGCGGCATCTCGAGCCCGAGCCTCGCCGGCGTGCTGACGCGGATGGAGGAGGTCGGCCTCGTGCGGCGCGTGCGGCTCGACCACGACCAGCGCCGCATCGAAGTCTCGTTGACGGCGAAGAGCCGCGCGCTTGCCGCGGCGATGGCGCCGCAGGTCGAGGCGGCGTACGCCGAGCTCGAAGCGGCGGTCGGCCCCGAACTCGTTGCCGAGGTCTACCGGCTGCTCGACCGGCTCGTTGGCGCGCTCGACGCCGGGCCGGACGGCGGGCAAGACTGATCCGGATTCAGCGCCGCGCCATGCGGCTCGGTTTCAGCGCCGTATAGCGGCGCAGCGCCTCAGCGCGCGGCGACCGGGATCGGCGGCAGATCGTCGAAGCTGCCACCGAGTGCGAGATGCAGGTTGACGCGCTGCGCGAGCTGTTCGCTTTGCAGCTTCAGCCTTGCGGTGCGCGCCGAATAGAGCGCGAGCTGGCGCTGCTGCACGGCGCGCGCATCGGCCGAGCCAATGCGGTACTGGTCGAGCGCCAGTTGCAGCGCGCGCTCGTTGTCGCGCACAACGGCGTCGAGCTGCACCGCGCGGTCGCGCAGCGCGAACTCGGCGGCAAGCGCGCCTTCGACCTCGCCGAACGCGCGCTGCCCGGCGGCGGCATAGGCGGCGACGGCCTCCTTTTGCTCGGCGCTGCGGATCTCGACCTGCGCGCGCAGCACGCCGCCCTGGTACAGCGGCGCGAGCAGGTTGGCGCCGACGCCCCAGGCCGGGTTGTCGCGACTCTGCAAGACGAGCACGTCGCTCGAGATCGCACTCACGCCGGCCGTCAGGCTGATGCGCGGCAGCTGCGCGGCCTTTGCTTCGCCGACGCGGTTGAAGGCGGCGGCGACGCGGCGCTCGGCGGCGATCACGTCGGGCCGGCGCTCGAGAAGTTGCGACGGCAGACCCTCTGGCACCGGCGGCGGCAGCGGCGCGAGGCTTTGCGCGACGCTTATCTCGGCCGCCGGATAGCGGCCGAGCAGCAGCTCGAGCGCGCGCAGCGCCTGCGTGCGCGCAAGCTCGGTCTGGCGCAACGTGTCGCGAAAGCTGGCGACGTTCGCCTGCGCATCGGCGACCGCCTGCTCGTTGCCGATGCCCACGCGCTGCCGGTCCTGCGCGAGCTGCGAAAGCTTTTCGGCCGATTGCAGCATGTCCTGCACGACCGCAAGCTGCAGGCCGGCCTCGATCGCGATGAACCAGCTCTTCGCGACGGTCGCCGCGAGCGACTGGCGCGCATAGGCGTAGTCGGCCTGGACCGCCAGCGACTGCTGGCGCGCCGCCGCCTCGCCGTAGCGCAGCCGCCCCCAGACGTCGAGCTCGAGCGACGCATTGAGGAAGATCGCATTCAAGCCGCCGCCGGAGCCGGTCGCCCCGCTCCAGGTGCCCGCCACGCCGACCGACGGCAGCAGCGAGCCGCTCGCGACCTTCAGATAGCCGCCGGCCTGCTCGACGCGCGCCGCGGCGACCTGCAGGTCGGCGTTGTAGGCGAGCGCCTCGGCGACGAGCGCCGTCAGTGCCGGGTCGTCGAACGTCGCGAGCCAGCGGTCGGCGACCGGCTGCTGCGACGATGCGCCGTCGGCCTTCCACGCCGGCGGCACGGCGGTGTGTGGCAACGCGTCCTTCTGCAACTCGGCCGTCGACGGCGGATCCTTCAGCGCGCAGCCGGCCAGCACCGCCGCGAGTGCGGCAAGCGCGATGGTGGCGCGCGGCAGGGCAGGGCGCATCAGTGCAGCTTCAGGACGAGGTAGTCGGTGATCGTGCCGACGCGCACGATGACCTTGCGGACGATGTGAATCATCTCGACGTGGTCGGTATAGATCGCGCCGTGACCCGACGCGCCGGCGGCGAGGAACAGATCGGGGTCCGGGTCGATCACATCGAGCCGCACCGGAAAGCGCCCCGGCGCCTGCGGGAAGCTGCCCGTCTGCGGCACCGTGCCGGACTGCTGCAGCTGGCCCTGGCCCTGGGCCCAGACGATCGAATCGACCTTCGCCTTGATCATGCGCCCCGGCATCGTGTTGAGCGCGAACTCGGCCTCGTCGCCCGGCTTGACCCACACCAGTTCGTTCTGCTGATACAGCGCGATGACCTGGTACTGCTGCTCGACGAAGCTCATCGCCGGCGAAAGCGGCACCGAGACGACGTACGAGCCCGGCCGCAGCTGCACGTTGATCGCATAGCCGTCGGCCGGCGCGTAGACGGCGGTCTGATCGAGGTTCCACTGCGCATTCGCGACATCGGCACGCGTCGAATCGACCTGCGCCTTCGCGGTCGCGAACTGCGCGCGCGCCGCGGCGACGCTCGCGAGTTCGCCGTCGACGCGGCCCGAGAGCTTTTGCGCCACCTGCGCCTCGTTGGCCGCCGCCGACGCGATCTGCGCCTCGAGTTCGATCACATTGGCTTCGGACTGCTCGAGCGCGAAGCGGTCGCCGGCGCCGGTGGCGACGAGCTCGCGATTCTGCCGCACGCGCAGCCGGGCCAGGTCGAGACGGGGTTGCAGCGAACGCACCTCGGCGCTCGCCGCCTTCAACTGCTCGTTCAACTGGCGGGCGGTAGCCGACGCATCGACGACGCCGGCGCCGGCCTGCGCGAGCTTGGCCTGGTCGGCCGCGAGCCGCGCCTTCGCAACGTTGAGGTCGTTCTGGTACGGCGTCGGGTCGATGCGAAACAGCAGCGACCCCTTCTTCACGAGCCGGTTCGGTTCGACCGGTACCTCGAGGACGCGGCCGCGCACCTGCGGCAGGATCTGCACGACGTACTTGAAGACGCGCACGTCCGACGTCGAAGGCGCGACGACGTTCAAGGTCAGGATCAGCGCGGTGAGCGCGACGACCGGAATGATGACGACGATGACCTGCGACGTGATGTTCCACGGCAGCCACTTGAACTTGATGAAGATGAGCCAGACGAAGAAGGCATAGATGCCGAGCAGCAGGGCTTCCATCAGACGGCTCCCCCGGCGGGCTTCGCGGCGGGCGCCGGCGCCGCGGCGACCGCCTCCAGCCGCTCGCGCACGCGCAGCAACTCGGGTGTCAGCGCGCCGCGCGCCTCGATCGCGTCGAGCTCGTCGCGCAGGTGCTGCATCTCGTGCGCTCCGACCTCACCCTTCTCGGCCAGCTCCGCCATGTGGACGAAGTAATCGTCGTGCTTGTCGGTGCCCCAGGCCATGCGGTGCAGCGTCGGCTTGGTGTAGGCCCACAGCCAGGCGATCGGCCACAGCAGCCCGCCGAAGACGAGCGACAGCAGGCACAGCACCTGGATCGCGTCGCGCTGCGGATGATGGCGCTTGTGCGCGATCTTCTCCGGCAGCACGTGCACCATCCAGAACAGCACGATGCCGCCGATCGGCACCGCGAAGACGATGAACCAGGCGAGGTACATCGCCGCCGTGTCCATCACCTCCGGTGGCAGGAACGAGGCGTGCGCGACGCCCGGCAGCGTCAGCAGGGTCGCGCAGGCGGCGGCCGTTCGCGATCGAAGTACCGCACATGATTTCGCCATTCGAGTCTCGAACGCTTGCCGAAGCTTCTCGGGGAGCGCGATTCTAGTGCGCGGCCGTCGTCGCCCGCCGGATCGCGGCGATGATCTCGGCGCCCGGGGTCGACTTGCTGAAGAACCCGGCGCAGCCGAGCGCCTGCGCCTGCGCCCGTGCGACCGGGTCGTCGAGCGCCGAGATGAAGATGGCCGGCGGGTGGCGATCCTCGCGGACGATCCGGGCAAACAGCTCGATGCCCGACATCTCCGGCATTCGGACGTCGAGCACGAGGCAGTCGTAGCGAGGGTGATCGCTGTCCGCGAGGAAGGCGCGCGCCGACGGATAGCTGACCGCCTCGAACCGCGCCAGGCGCAGCAGTCGGCACAGCGACGTACAGACGCTCGGGTCGTCATCGACGACGGCGATATAGGCTTGGCCGGACATAGGTCGTCTGTGCGAGCGCGCAGCGTAGACCCGCCGGCAACGGCGCGTCTACTGCCCGTTCGGGAAGGCGGCGAAGCCGGCGGCCGTGCCGTCGAGCAAGCCGGCCGCCTGCGCAAGCCGCGCGAGTTCGGCCGCCGACCTCACATGCAGCTTGGTCGTGATCGCGGTGCGGTGCAGCTTCACCGTGCGTTCGTGGATGCCGAGGTCGGCCGCGATCTGCTTGTTCATGCGCCCGCGCACGACATGCGACAGCACCTCGCGCTCGCGGCTGCTCAAGACCTCGAAGCGCGCGCGCAGCACCTGCAGCCGGGCGCGTTCGGCACTTGACTGTGCATCGCGTTCGAGAGCCCGCCGCACGGCGGCGACGAGCTGCGCCTCGGGGCAGCGCTTTTCCAGGAAGTCCTCCGCGCCGCCGCGCATCGCGCGCACCGTCGACGCGATATCCCCGGCGCCGGTCAGGAAGACGATCGGCAGGCCGGGGCAGGACGTCGCGAGCGCGTCCTGCAGATCGAGGCCGCTTGCGCCCGGCATGCGCAGATCGGCGACGACGCAGCCGCGCGTCTTCGCCGAGACTTCGGCCAGCAGCTCCTGCGCACTGGCAAAGGTCCGGACCGGAAATCCATGCGCCTTCAGCAACCGGGCGGCGGCGGCGAGGAACGACGGGTCGTCGTCGACGAGGTGGACGGCGGCGGCTTGATTCACGTGCCGCTCCCGCCGGGCGGCGCGAGCGGCAGCGTGAAGCAAAAGCTCGCGCCGCCTGCGCCGCAACGGCCCTCGGCCCACAGCCTTCCGCCATGCGCCTCGACGAGCGTGCGCGCGATGACGAGGCCCATGCCCATGCCGGCTTCCTTGGTCGTGAAGTAGGGCTCGAAGACGCACGCCAGCGCTTCCGGAGCGATGCCTTCGCCGCTGTCGCTGACCGACACCTCGATCTGGCCGTCACGCGCCGCGTGCGCGCGGATGACGACGCGCGGGTCGCCTGTGGATGCGTTACCGATCGCGTCCAGGCCGTTGAGCACGAGGTTGAGCAGCACCTGCTGCACGGCGATGCGGTCGCAGCGCACTGCCGGCATGTCGGCCGGCAGTTCGCTCGCGACGCGGATGCCGCGCGCGGCGGCGTCGGCGAACGCGAAGCGCAGGACGTCGGCGACAACTTCTGGCAGCCGCTCGGTCCGAAGTTCGATGCTGCGGTGGCGCAGCAGCGTGCGCAGGCGGTCGATCACGCTGCCGGCGCGCTGGTCGTCGCGCTTGATGTCGGCGACGATCGCGCGCAGTTCTTCCAGGTCGGGCGCGGTCTGCCGCAGCATCACCTCCGCGGCCTCGGCATTGCGCAGGATCGCGCCCAGCGGCTGGTTCAACTCGTGCGCGAGCGCGGTCGCGAACTCGCCCATCGTCGACGCGCGGTTCGCGCGCATCAACTGGCGCAGCCGCATCCTGGCCTGCGCATCCGCGCGCTTGCGGGCGAGCGCGTTGGCGAAGATCTGGGCCACGAGCTGCAGCCGCGCGACGATCGCGCCGGTCCAGACGCGATGCTCGCGCACCGTGTGGAACGTCAACGCACCGACCGGCGCATCGCTGCCGACGACGAGCGGCAGACCGACGTTGGACTTGACGCCGTAGTACTCGAATGTCGCCTTGTCGCGTGCGGCCTCGGGCGGCAGATCGTCGAGCGTCGAGTTCACGTACGGCAGGCCGTCGAGCATGCGCGCATAGCTCCACGGATAGACGGCCGCAACATCGTGCTGGGCCGGCGCAGGCGGCCCGCCGTGCGGCCGATGCATGTGCGTGAGGGCGAGTCTGGCCGACGGCTGGTCGGTCCATTGCCACAGCAGCGACGAATCGAGTTGCAGGCACTCGCAGACCCTGCGCTGCGCCTCGAGGATCTCGCCGTCCACCGCATCGGCCGGGATGCTCGAGAACCTTGCCGACAGGTCGCTCAGCAGTGCTTCGAAGCGATGCGATTCGTCGAGTTCAGCGCGGATCCTGTCTCGCGCGGGGTTTGATCTCATGCGGCGACCGGCTGTGCAACCGTTGCAGGTTGTACCGCAGTTCGGGCGCGCGAACAAAGCCGTCGCGGCACGACCGTTCGCCCGCCGACCCGCTTCGGTCGCTTCGCGAACCCTCCCGAACCTTCCCCTAAGGGCAATAGACGCGCCGCACAGGCGAAGGCCAAATGGCGCCGGCGGTTCGGATGCTCGCAAGTGCATGGCGCCCGACCGCTGCGGGCACGGCTAGACGGGAGCGGCCGCGACGAACGCGACCTTTGGGCGGCAGGTGGGAGACGGATGATGAGACATACGGCTTTGGCGGCGGTTGCACTGACGTTCGCGGCGTGCGGCGCGCAGGCGCAGTCGAACGAAGAGCTCAAGGCCATGCTCGATCAGGCCCTGAAGACGATCCAGGACCTGCAAGGCCGGGTCAAGACGCTCGAGGAGCAGCGGGCGCCTGCGGCAGCGCCCGCTGCCGCCGCGTCCGCGCCGGCGACCTGGGGCGCGCCGGTGGTCTCGGTCGGCACGCGCGCCGAGGACGCGGGCACGCCCGACGCCGAGAAGGCGCGCGTCGAGGTCTACGGGCAAGTGATGCTCGATGCGATCTACGACTTCAAGCGCATGAACCCGGACTTCGCGGCGACCGAGCGGCCGTCGCAGATCCCGGTCGTCTGCCCGGGCAGCGCGGGCTGCGGCAAGGACGGCGCCTGGATCTTCAGCGCCCGCCAGTCGAGCCTCGGGCTGCGCAGCTTCATCCCGACCTCGTTCGGGCTCGTCAAGACCGACCTCAGCTTCGACCTCTTCGGCAGCGACGGCAGCACGTCGATCCACTGGCTGAGCATCTGGGCCGAACTCGGCAAGTTCGGCGTCGGCCAGACGTATTCCAACTTCATGGACATCGACGCCTTCCCGAACACGATCGACTACTGGGGTCCGAGCGGCATGGTCTTCGTTCGCAACCCGCAAGTGCGCGTCACACCGTGGTCGGACGACAAGAGCTCGATCGCGCTCGCGCTCGAGGCGCCGAACTCGGCGCTCGACACCGGCCGCATCAGCGACATTTCGCCCGACTTCGGCGCCGGCTTCACCGGCTGGAACCGGCTGCCCGACCTCACCGCGTCGTGGCGCACGAGCGGCGACTGGGGCCACTTCAAGGCTTCGGGCATCCTGCGCCAGGTCGGCTACCAGAACACGCTGACGCCGGACAGCAACCCCTCGGGCCACAAGACCGGCTACGGCCTGAACCTGACCGGCACGCTCAACGTCTTCGGCAAGGACCGGATCAACGCCGGCTTCGTCTGGGGTGAGGCGATCGCGAGCTACATGAACGACGGCGGCGTCGACCTCGCACCGGGCGCAGGGCTGCGCGCCGAGACGGTGCAGACCATCGGCTGGCTCGCCTACTACAACCACGTCTGGGCGCCGAACTGGACGAGCACGATCGGCTACTCGCAGCACATCCAGGACAACACCGACGGCCAGACGGCGACCGCGTTCAAGCGCGGCAGCTACGCCAACGCCAACCTGCTGTACACGCCGTGGAAGAACGTGCTGACCGGGCTCGAGTTCGTCTGGGGCGAGTTGGAACAGAAGGACGGCCAGTCGGCGACCGACTACCGGCTGCAGTTCTCGACCAAGGTCACGTTCTGAGTTCGCCTTCGGTTTGACCACCCCATCTTGCAAACGGAGACACAGATGAGCCTGAAGGCAGACTTCCCGATCCTGATCGCGCACCCCGAGGTGGGCAGGCAAAGCGTCGCCGGCGTGCGGCTGCGGCAGATCGAGCAGGCGCTGCAGGCCGAAGGGTGGCGGACGCTGATGGTCGACAACGGCGCCGACGCCGGCATCGTCGCCGGCGCGCATCGCGGCCTCGCGGCGATCGTCTTCGAGGCCGAGGCGATCCGCAAGGACAGCGGCGCCGGCCAGCGGCTGATCGACCTGATGAACAAGGTGCACGAGCGCGCTCCGGGCCTGCCGGTGATCGCGCTCGGCGAGACGGTGACGCTCGAAGGCTCGTCGCCGAAGGCGGTGGCCGCGCTGCGCCACCTGCACGGCATCCTCTACCTGTACGAGGACACGGTGTCGTTCCTCGCGCGCCAGATCATGCGCGCCGCCGAGGACTACCTCGCCGATCTGCTGCCGCCGTTCTTCAAGGCGCTGACGCAGCACGCCGAGCGTTCGGCGTATTCGTGGCACACGCCGGGCCACGCCGGCGGCGTCGGCTTCCTGAAGTCGCCGGCCGGCTATGCGCTGCACCAGTTCTTCGGCGAGAACACGCTGCGCTCGGACCTGTCGATCTCGGTGCCCGAACTCGGCTCGCTGCTCGACCACACCGGGCCGGTGAAGGAAGCCGAGGCCTACGCGGCCAAGGTCTTCGGCGCCGACCACACCTACTTCGTCACGAACGGCACGTCGACCGCGAACAAGATCGTCTGGCACTCGATGGCCGGCCGCGGCGACCTCGTGATCGTCGACCGCAACTGCCACAAGAGCCTGCTGCACTCGCTGATCATGACCGGCGCGACGCCGATCTACTTCACGCCGTCGCGCAACGACTACGGCATCATCGGCCCGATCGCGCTCGAGCAGTTCTCGCCGGAAGCGATCAAGAAGAAGATCGAGGCCAGCCCGCTCGCGAAGGGCCACAAGGGCCATGTGCGGATCGCGGTCGTCACGAACTCGACCTACGACGGCCTTTGCTACAACGCCGAGAAAATCAAGGCCGTCGCCGCCAACCAGGTCGATGCGCTGCACTTCGACGAGGCTTGGTACGCCTACGCCGCGTTCCACGAGTTCTACGCCGGCCGCCACGCGATGGGCGTGCCGCGCGGCCACGCGCGCGCCGACCACACGCTCGTGTTCGCGACGCACTCGACGCACAAGCTGCTCGCTGCGTTCTCGCAGGCGTCGATGATCCACATCCAGGAGTCCGAGACGCGCAAGATCGACACGACGCGTTTCAACGACGCCTTCATGATGCACGGCTCGACGTCGCCGCACTACGGCATCATGGCGTCGCTCGACGTCAGCTCGGCGATGATGGAAGGCGCGAGCGGCCGCGCGATCGTGCAGGAGACGCACGACGAGGCGATGCACTTTCGCCGCGCGCTCGCCGCGCTCGGCGATGGCTTCAAGAAGCACGACTGGTGGTTCGAGGTGTGGCAGCCCGACGGGCTGGACCTGAAAAAGCCGCCGCAGACGGCCGACTGGGTGCTCGACCCGAAGGCCTCGTGGCACGGCTTCGGCAAGGTCGCCGACGACTACGTGATGCTCGACCCGATCAAGGTCACGCTGCTGACGCCGGGCCTGGGCAAGGGCGCCAAGCTCGCCAGGAGCGGCATTCCGGCGGCGGTCGTCAGCAAGTATTTGTGGCAGCGCGGGCTGGTCGTCGAGAAGACCGGCCTGTACAGCTTCCTGATCCTGTTCTCGCTCGGCATCACGCGCGGCAAGTGGAGTTCGATGGTCGATGCGCTGGTCGACTTCAAGACCGACTACGACCGCAACGCCCCGCTGAAGGACACGCTGCCCGCGATCGCCGACGCTGGAAAGCACGCCTACGCCGGCTGGGGCCTGCGCGACCTGTGCGACGCGCTGCACGCCTGCTACCGCGACAACGACACCGCGGTGGCGATGAACGCGATGTACACCGAGCTGCCGGAGCCGGCGATGACGCCGTCCGAGGCCTACGACCGCATGGTGCACGGCCGCGTCGAGCCGGTGCCGATCGACCAGCTGAAGGGCCGCGTCACCGCGGTGATGGTCGTGCCCTACCCGCCGGGCATTCCGCTGATCATGCCCGGCGAACGCTTCATGACCGACTCGATCATCGACTACCTGAAGTTCGCGCGCGACACCGACGACCGCTTCCCCGGCTTCGAGGCCGACATCCACGGCCCGCGCTTCGAGTTCGACCGCCAGGGCTACAAGACCTGGTTCGTCGATTGCGTGAAGAAAGGCTGACCGGCGATGAACCGCTACTCGAACTATGCGCTGCCGCCGCCGGCGGTGCCGATTCCGTTTCACAAGCTGCTCAAGATGGTCGCCGTCGTCGATGCGACCAGCGCGCCGACGCAGGAGCTGCTGGCGCAGATCGCCGCCGAGGGCTACGAGATCGAGATCGTGTCGACACACGAGCGCGATCTGGACGAGGACGCGTCGGTCGGCGCCTACATCGTGCTCACCGACGGCGAGCGGCTGGAAGGAGCGAAGGCACTGCTGCGCGGCGTGCGCGGCATGGGATTTCGCACCCCGCTGTGGGCGCTCGCCGATACGCACCGCATCAGCGACCTGCCGGTCGTCGCCGGCCTCGGCGAGGTCGAGGGCTACATCTACCTCGGCCAGCAGACGCCGACCTTCTACGCCAAGCAGGTCATCGCCAGCATCGTCAAGTACGGCATGAGCCTGCTGCCGCCGTTCTTCGGCAAGCTGATGGCCTACGACGGCAAGGCGACGATCGCCTTCGACTGCCCGGGCCACCAGGGCGGACAGTTCTACAGCAAGTCGCCGGCCGGGCAGCTCTTCTTCAAGCACTTCGGCGAGGCGGTCTTCCGCAACGACCTGTGCAACGCCGACGTCGAACTCGGCGACCTGCTGATCCACGAAGGCGCGGCGAACGAGGCGCAGGCGCACGCGGCCGAGGTGTTCGGCGCCGACCGCACCTATTTCGTGTTGAACGGCACGAGCACGTCGAACAAGATCGTGACCGGGGCGCTGCTCAAGCGCGGCGACCTCGTGCTGTTCGATCGCAACAACCACAAGTCGCTGCACCAAGGGGCGCTGGTGCAGGCGGGGGCTGTTCCCATCTTCCTGCCCACCGCGCGCAATGCCTTCGGCATGATCGGCCCGGTCGACTGGGAGGCGTGGGACGAAGCGAGCCTTCGCGCGCAGATCCGCGCCAACCCGCAGGTGAGGGACAAGTCGATCGCCGATGCGCCGCGGCCATTCCGCCTCGCCTGCATCCAGCTGTGCACCTATGACGGCACCGTCTACAACGTGCGGAAGGTGCTGGAGCGCATCGGCCACCTGTGCGACTACGTGCTGTGGGACGAGGCCTGGATCGGCTACAACGCGTTTCACCCGCTGTTCGAGGGCCACAGCCCGATGCGCCTGACGGACCTGCCGCCCGAGACCTGCGGCCTCTTTTCGACGCAGTCGGTGCACAAGCAGGGGGCCGGCTTCTCGCAGGCGAGCCAGATCCACAAGCGCGACGAGCACATCGCCGGCCAGCCGCGGCATGTGAACCATGCGCGCTTCAACGAATCATTCCTGCAGCACGCCTCGACCTCGCCGTTTTATCCGCTCTTCGCGTCGCTCGACGTCAACGCCAAGATCCACGAGGGCAAGGCCGGCGAGATGCTGTGGGACCGCTGCATCGAGCTCGGCATCGAGACGCGCAAGAAGCTGCGCGAGTTCGGCGAGCACTACGCGCGCACCGGGCGCACGGCCGAGGAGCAGTGGTTCTTCGACCCGTTCGTGCCCGATCGCGTCAGCGTGCGCGGCTCGGCACACGGGCCGGACGCGATCGACGCGCCGTGGCACGCGCTGCCGACCGAACTGATCAAGCGCGAGCAGCAATGCTGGAACTTTGAACCCGGCGCGGCGTGGCACGGCTACGCCGGCATGGCCGCCGGCTACGCGATGGTCGACCCGAACAAGCTGATGCTGCTGACGCCGGGCATCGACCGCCGATCGGGCGAGTACGCCGACTTCGGCGTCCCGGCGACGGTCGTCGCGAACTTCCTGCGCGAGCAGCGCATCGTGCCGGAGAAGTGCGACCTCAACAGCATCCTCTTTCTGATGACGCCGGCCGAAGACGAAAGCAAGCTCAACACGCTGATCGCCAAGCTCGTGCTGTTCAAGACGCTGTGGGACGCCGACGCGCCGCTCGCGCAGGTGCTTCCGGCCCTCTACGCCGCCAACAGCGAGCGCTATGCCGGCGCGACGATCCGCAGCGTGTGCCGCGAGATGCACGATTTCTACCGCGGACGCGACATCAAGGCGCTGCAGCGCGGGTGCTTTCGCGCCGAGAGCTTTCCCGAACTCGCGATACTGCCGCAGGACGCGTATCGCAAGCTCGTCGGCAACGAAGTCGACTACCTGCCGCTCGAGCAGTGCCGCGGCCGCGTCGCGGCGACGCTCGCGCTGATCTACCCGCCGGGCATCGGCGTCGTCGTCCCCGGCGAGCGCTGGGACGACCGCGCGCGGCCGATGCTCGACTACCTGCACGCGTTCGAGGAATCGTTCAACCGCTTCCCCGGCTTCAACTACGAGGTGCAGGGCATCTACCAGGAGCGGGTCGATGGTCGCATCGTCTTCCACACCTACGTCGTGCGCGAATAAGGAGACTAGGCCATGGCTGCACCGCAGAAGAAGATGAACGTCGTGCAGCTGACGTTCATCGTGATGGTCAACATGATGGGCTCGGGCATCATCATGCTGCCTTCGAACATGGCCAAGGTCGGCGCGATCTCGCTGACCTCGTGGATCGTCACCGCGCTCGGGTCGCTTGCGATCGCGTGGGGCTTCGCGCAGGCCGGCCTGTTCAACCAGCGTGCCGGCGGCCTGGCCGCCTATGCCGAGGACGCCTACGGCAAGGACGGCTACTTCCAGGTCTTCTTCCTCTACTTCATCTCGCTCGCGATCGCCAACGTCGCGGTCGCGATCTCGGCGCTCGGCTATCTGGCGAGCTTCTTCCCCGGCCTGACGGCAACACCGATCGCGACTGCGCTCGGCGTGATCGCGCTGCTGTGGATCACGACGGTCGCCAACTTCGGGGGGCCCAGCGTGACGGGCAAGATCGGCTCGGTCACCGTCTGGGGCGTGATCCTGCCGGTCGGCTTCATGGCGATCGCCGGCTGGATCTGGTTCAGCGCCGACACCTTCGCGGCGGCCTGGAACCCCAAGGGCATCAGCATTGCCGAGGGCATGGGCTCGTCGATCGCGCTCACGCTGTGGGCCTTCCTCGGGCTGGAGTCGGCAAGCCAGAACGCTTCCGCCGTCGAGAACCCGAAGCGCGACGTGCCGCTCGCCTGCATGTTCGGCACGCTGGGTGCGGCGGTGATCTACATCCTGTCGACTGCGGCGATCCAGGGCATCGTGCCGAATGCCGAACTCGCCGAATCGACCGGCCCGTTCGGCCTGGCCTACGCCAAGATGTTCAACCCGCTGGTCGGCCAAATCGTGATGGCGCTGGCGGTGATGGCCTGCGTCGGCTCGCTGCTCGGCTGGCAGTTCACGCTTTCGTCGACCGCCAAGGACGCCGCCGATTCGCAGCTCTTCCCCGGCATCTTCAGCAAGGCCACCAGCGCCGGTGCACCGATCGCCGGCATGGTGATCATGGGCGTCGTGCAGTCGCTGATGGCGCTGATGACGATTTCGCCCGACCTGAACGAGCAGTTCTCGGCGCTTGTCAACCTGGCGGTCGTGACCAACGTGCTGCCCTATGTGATCGCGCTGTCGGCGCTGTGGGTGATGATGCGCGACAACAAGGTGCCCGAAGGCACGCGCAAGATGAACACCTTCGTCGCCGTCGTCGCGCTGGCGTATTCGATCTACGCGCTGTGGGCGTCGGGCAAGGACGCGGTGATGGGCGGCATGCTGGTGCTGGCCATCGGCTACCTGGTGTGGGGCCTGATCGCGCCGCGCTTCGCCGCGATGGTCAAGGCCTGACGAACGCGCGGAGGAACGACATGAACCAGACCCCCTTCGCCTCGCGCCTGCTGCGCGCTGCGCTGGCCGCGCTCTCGATGCTGTGCCTGACGGCGCCGGCGCTTGCGGCAGGTACGCTGGACAGGGTGCGCGACAGCGGCAAGCTCACCCTTGGCTATCGCGCCGACGCGCGGCCCTTCGCGTTCAGCGAAGGCGGCAAGCCGGCCGGCTTCTCGGTCGCGCTGTGCACGCGCATCGCCGACGCGATCAAGGCCGACTTGAAGCTGCCGAGCCTGCAGGTCGAGTGGGTGCCGGTGACCGCGACAAGCCGCTTCGAACTGCTGCAGCAGGGCAGGATCGACCTGAGTTGCGGCACCGACACGCCGACGCTGGATCGGCGCGAGCGGGTCGACTTCTCGATCCCGATCTTCCTCTCCGGCATCGGCGCGGCGATGCGAATCGACGTCGATCGCCGCGTGCGCGACGCGCTGTCGGGGGTCAGCGCCCCGGCGCAGCCGTTGTGGCGCGGCAATCCGGGTGACATCGGCAAGCAGATCACGGTGGCGGTCGTCGGCGGCACGAGCATCGAGAAGAGCCTGCTCGACAGACTGCGCGAGCGGCGTCTCGAGGTCACCGTCAAACCGGTCGCGGACTATGCGTCCGGGATCGCGATGTTGCTCGGCGGCGAAGCGACCGTCTTGTTCGGCGACCGCCCGGTGCTGCTCGATGCGGCGCAGCGCGGCCCCGGCGCGGGCCAGTTGCTCGTGCTCGAACGGCTCTTCACGCGCGAGATGCTGGCGTTGGCGATGGCGCGCGACAACGACGCACTGCGGCTGGTGGTGGACCGCACGCTCAGCCGCTTCTATCGTTCGCCGGAGATGGCGACCCTCTTCACGACCTGGTTCGGACCGCCCGGCAGCGAAGCGTTGAACTTCTACCGTGCGGTCGCGCTGCCCGACTGAACCCTGACCGAAACGAGGAGCTTGCGATGCAAACCCTGGGCGTTCACAGCGAGGTCGGCAAGCTGCACACCGTGATGGTCTGCCGGCCGGGGCTCGCGCATCAGCGGCTGACTCCCGGCAACGCCGAGGAACTGCTGTTCGACGACATGCTCTGGGTGCCCGAGGCGCAGCGCGACCACCACGACTTCGTGCTGAAGATGCGCGAGCGCGGCACCGAGGTGATCGACCTGCACGAGATGCTCGCCGAGACGCTCGCCGACAAGGCGGCGCGCGACTGGGTGCTCGACCGCCGGATCACCGTCAACGACGTCGGCCTCGGCGTCAAGCCGCTGCGTGCCTGGCTCGAAGAGATGGCGGCGGTGAAGCTCGCCGAGCACCTGATCGGCGGCATTGCGGTGCTCGACGTGCCCAGGAGCGAATGGTCGGCGATGCTCGAGGAGGCCTACGGCGGCACCGAGTTTCTCGTCCCGCCGGTTCCCAACACGCTGTTCCAGCGCGACCCGAGTTGCTGGATCTACGGCGGCGTCACCGTCAACCCGATGTACTGGCCGGCGCGCAAGCCCGAAACGCTGCTGCAGCGCGCCGTCTACAAGTTCCACCCGCGCTTCAAGGGGCAGGTCAAGGTCTGGTGGGGCGATTCGGACGAATCGTTCGGCGCATCGACGCTCGAGGGCGGCGACGTGATGCCGGTCGGCAAGGGCGTCGTGCTGATCGGCATGGGCGAGCGCACGACGCGCCAGGCGGTGCAGCAGGTCGCCGGCAGGCTGTTCGAAGCCAAGGCCGCTGAGCGCGTGATCGGCTGCCTGATGCCCAAGAGCCGCGCCGCGATGCACCTCGATACCGTGTTCAGCTTCTGCGACCGCGACCTCGTCACCGCGTTTCGCGAGGTGGCCGACCAGGTGCGCTGCTACAGCATCCGGCCCGACGGCAACGGCGGTGTCGAGGTCCACAGCGACAAGGGGCACCTGTTCGAGGTCGTTCGCGACGCACTCGGCCTCGGCGAGTTGCGCGTCGTCGAGACCGGCGGCAACGCCTGGCAGGCGCAGCGCGAGCAGTGGGACGACGGCAACAATGTCGTTGCCCTCGAGCCTGGCGTCGTCGTTGCCTACGACCGCAACACCTACACCAACACGCTGCTGCGCAAGGCCGGCGTCGAGGTCATCACGGTGCGCGGCAGCGAACTCGGCCGCGGCCGCGGCGGCGGGCATTGCATGACCTGCCCGATCTCGCGCGAGGCGGCGTTCTGAGCCGCATGTCCGGCTGACGTTGTCCGCACTTGCCACTGTCCAGGACCATACATGTCGTTCAACCTACGCAACCGCTCGCTGCTGACCGTGCAGGACATGACGCAGCGCGAGTTCCGCTACCTGCTCGACCTGGCGCGCGACTTGAAGCGCGCCAAGTACGCGCGCACCGAGCAGAAGCACCTGCTGGACAAGGAGATCTGCCTGATCTTCGAGAAGACCTCGACGCGCACGCGCTGCGCCTTCGAGGTCGCCTGCCACGACCAGGGCGCGAACGTCACCTACCTCGACCCGGCCGGCTCGCAGATCGGCCACAAGGAGTCGTTCAAGGACACCGCGCGCGTGCTCGGCCGCATGTACGACGCGATCGAGTACCGCGGCGCGAGCCAGAGCGGCGTCGA
>JBDHSE010000191.1:0-5824 GCA_039807955.1 Ideonella sp.
GCCGAGACGCCGCTCGTGCAATAGCCGCCGCGCAGGGACGAGCCGCGCCCGCGAACGAACGATGAACATCACGACCTTCGACGATCTGATCCGGGCCGCGCGGATGCAACCCGAACCGCAGCGGCTGCTGTTCGTCTTCGCCGGTGCCGCGCTGCCAGCCGACGCGACCGCCGCGCAGCGGCGCGAGTTCGAGGCCGGCGAAGGCGGCGAGCTGACGCCGTTGATGTGCGTCGACAAGTCGGCCGACGAACTGGCCGGTTTCGACGCGCTTGCCGCCGAGGCGGCGCAGGCCGGCCCGCCGTGGGCGATCGTCTTCACCGCGGCGCTCGCCGGCCGCGGCGGCGTCGCACCGACCAGCGCCGATGCCGAGGCGCCGCTGCAGCGCATGGTCGATGCGATCAAGGCCGGCCGGCTCGACGGGTTGCTGCCGTTCGACCGCCAGGGCGATGCGGTGATGTTCGGTTGAGAACGAGCGGTGGATCGCGCTTCCGGCCGTTGGCAGACGCTTGACTGAAGTCAAATCAATGGCGGCGACTTCGGCTTGCCGTTGCGACTAAGATTCGCATTCCGATGGCGCGAGTGTCGCCATGCGTGCCCTGCCCTTGAGCGACCCCAAGCTTTCCCGCATCGATCCTGATCTCGCCGCGACCTTGATGGCCAGCGGCCTGACGCCGCTGCGCCTGCGCGACGCGACGCTGCTGCCGATCGTGCAGGGCGGCATGGGGGTCGGCATCTCGGCGCACCGCCTCGCCGGCAGCGTCGCGGCGCAGGGCGGCGTCGGCACGATCAGCTCGGTCGATCTGCGCCGGCTGCACCCCGACCTGATGAAGCGCACGCTCGGGCTGCGCGGCGACATCGCGAAGACCGAGATCAACGCCGCCAACCTCGAGGCGCTCGAGCGCGAGATCGCGTCCGCCCGCGCGCTCGCCGGCGGCCGCGGGCTGCTCGCGATCAACGTCATGCGCGCGGTCGGCGAATACGCGCCGTCGGTGACGAAGGCGCTCGAATGCGGCATCGACGCCGTCGTCGTCGGCGCCGGGCTGCCGCTCGACCTGCCCGAACTCGCGCAGGACCATCCGCAGGCGATGCTCTTGCCGATCCTGTCCGATGCGCGCGGCGTCGCTCTCGTGCTGAAGAAGTGGGAGCGCCGGAAGCGCATTCCCGACGCGATCGTGATCGAGAACCCGAGCCTCGCCGGCGGCCACCTCGGCGCAGCCAAGGTCGCCGACCTGCACGACCCGCGCTTCAAGTTCGAGACCGTGATCCCGCAGACGCTCGCCGCGCTGCGCGCCGCCGGCATCGAGCGCGAAGTGCCCGTCATCGCCGCCGGCGGCGTGCGCAGCTTCGCCGACATCGCGCGGCTGCAGGCGCTCGGCGCGGCGGCGGTGCAGCTCGGCACGCCGTTCGCCGTCACGCTCGAGGGCGACGCCGCGCCCGCGTTCAAGCGCGTGCTCGCCGAGGCGAAGGACGAGGACCTCGTCGAGTTCACGAGCGTCGCCGGCCTGCCGGCGCGCGCCGTCGCGACGCCCTGGCTCGCCGCCTACCTGCGTTCGGAGAAGAAACTGCAGGAGCAGGCCCACGCCAAGCGCTGCCAGGTCGAGTTCGACTGCCTCGCCCAATGCGGGCTGCGCGACGGCAACCCGGCGTGGGGCCAGTTCTGCATCGACACCCACCTCGCCGCCGCGCTGCGCGGCGAAGTCAAGCGCGGCCTCTTCTTCCGCGGTGTCGGCGTGCTGCCGTTCGGCGCCGAGATCCGCAGCGTGCGCGAACTGATGCAGCGCATGCTGACGGCGCCGATCGACGCGCAAGAGGCGCTTGCCGCGATCGCCGCCGAGACCGTCGCCGACCACGCCGGCCCGGTGCTGTGAGCCCGGGCCCGCACGGCGCACCGAAGACCCCCCGCGACCCGCGCGCACAAGCCGGCGCACAAGGCGCCGTGGTCGAGCCGGCCCGCTGGCACTGGCGCTGGCTGTTCGCCGCGCCGCACCGGCTCGCGTTCTTCGGCGCCGGATCGATGTTCGCCGCGAGCGCGGTGTGGTGGCTGGTCGTCCTGTGGTCGCGGCTCGAAGGCTGGCCGTTGACGTGGTTCGTCTCGCCGGTGCTCGCCCATTCGCTGCTGATGACGTTCGGCTTCATGCCGCTCTTCTTCAGCGGCTTTCTGTTCACCGCCGGGACGAAGTGGCTTGCGCAGCCGGAGATGCAGGCCGCGGCGCTCGCGCCGACGGTCGGCGCGGCGCTCGCCGGCTGGGCGCTGTTCGTCCTTGGCGTGAACCAGTCGGCGCCGCTCGCCGCGATCGGCCTGGCCGTCGTCGCCGCCGGCTGGACGGTGTTCACGCTGCGGCTGTGGCGGCTGGTGCGAACAAGCCGGGTGCGCGACCGCACCCATCCGCGCTGGGTCAGCGCCGCCTGCGCGATCGGCGCGGTCGCGATGTGGAGCGCGGCGGCGGCGCTCGCCGCGCAGCGCGAGGACATCGCGCGCGCCGCGGTGCAGCTCGGTCTGTGGGGCTTCGTCGCGCTCGTCTTCGCGACCGTCGCGCACCGCATGATTCCGTTCTTCGGCGACGCCGGGGTCGCGCGCCTGGACCTGCGCTGGCCGGCGTGGCTGCTGTGGGCGTTCGGCGCGACGCTCGGCCTGCAGGCGGCGTTCGGCGTCATCGACGCGCTCGCCGGGCAGCCGTCGGCCGCCGCGCATGCGGTGCGCGCCGTGCTCGAGGCGCCGTCGGCGCTGCTGCTCGCGGGCCTTGCGCTGCGCTGGCTCGTCGTGCCCAGGCTGCGCGTCCCGCTGCGCCAGCGCCTGCCGCGGATGATGTACATCGGCTTTGCCTGGTTTGCGGTCGCGATCGCGCTGGCGGCCATCTCGGACGCGCTCGGCGCGACCGTTGGCGCGACGCTCGGCGCCGCGCCGCTGCACGCGCTGACGATGGGTTTCCTGGCGTCGATCGTGCTTGCGATGGCGAGCCGCGTCGCCTGCGGCCACAGCGGGCGCTCGCAGGTCGCCGATGCCTTCCTCTGGAGTTTGTTCTGGCTGCTGCAGGCGGCCGTGCTGCTGCGCCTGGCGAGCGCCGTGTGGGCGGCGCTGCCGCCTCTCGTCCTGATGCTCGCGGCGCTGGCATGGGCGGTCGTCGCGACGGCGTGGGCGCTGCGCTATGGCCGCTGGTTCGGCGTCGCGCGCCCCGACGGCCGCCCAGGGTGATGCAGCGCGCGGCGCCGAAACCATGACATCGCGGCGGCGGTGGTGTATCGTGCCCCTTCTCCCCACCATCGAACCGCAAGGAGGAACAAGATGAACGACGTGACCGCAGCCCAGACCGACAAGCTGATGGCCGATTTGCGCCTGGTCGTCGCCGACGCCGAAGAACTGCTGCGCTCGACCGCCGGCCAGGCCGGCGAAGGCGCGGCCGAGTTGCGCGACCGCGTCCAGGCCAGTCTCGCGCGGGCCCGCGCCGGCCTCGCCGACGCGCAGGAAGCGGCGATCTCGCGCGCGCGCGCCGCCGGCCGCGCGGCAGACGACTACGTGCACGACAACCCGTGGCGCTCGATCGGCATCGCGGCCGCGTTCGGCCTGCTCGTCGGCGTGCTGATCGGCCGGCGTTGAAACTTCGCACTGCGGCGTCGGTGAAATGAAACGGCCCCAGGCTCGCTGCGTTCGCGCCCCCCGAGGGGAGCGTCGGTGGCTGCTGGCGGCCGGGCGCCGCTGACATGACCGCGCCGCGGCCGGCCGCGGGCGCCGGCCTGCTCGACTCGTTGCGCCGGCTCGGGGCGACGACGCTCGAGCTGGCGCGCGTCAGGCTCGAGCTGATCGGCACCGAGCTCGAACGCCAGAAGCTCTCGATCCTGTCGGCGCTGCTGTGGGCAGCGCTCGGCTGCGCCTGCGTCGCTCTCGGCCTCGTGCTGGCGAGCGCGTTCATCGTCCTGCTGCTGTGGGACAGCTACCGACTGCAGGCGATCGCCGGGCTCGCCATCGTCTACTTCGTTGCCGGCGCGCTGATGGTGCGCTTCGCGGTGAGCCGGATCCGCACGCCGTCGGGCGCGTTCGCCGCGAGCCGCGACGAACTGGCGCGCGATCAGGCGGCGCTCGCCCCGCGCGAGGCCGGTGCGCCGCCGCCCGACGCGGCGTCGAGATGATCAAGCAAACCGAACTCGAACTGCGCCAGCAGCGACTGCTGCTGCGCAGCGCGGCGCTGCGAGCGTCGATCGCCGAGCAGTCGGCGGTGTTCGAGACGCCGTTCGCCGTCGCCGATCGCATCCACGCCGGCGCGCGCTGGGCGTGGCGCGAACGCGTCGCGCTGATCGGCGGTGCAACGGTCGTCATGATCGTGCTGCGTCCGCGCCGGATCTGGAAGCTCGCCGGCCTCGCGCTGTGGGTGTGGCGCAGGAAGCGCAGGTTGAGGAGGTGGCTCACCGCAGCCGGCATCGCGCCGCCGCCGGGCGCCCCCGCGCCGCGCGGTGCGAGCGCGGCGCCGTAGCGCAAGGTTCAGTGTCCACCGCCTCGCGCGAAAGACCCTGCTCGCGGCCTGCGTTGCGCCTGCCTTGACGAGGCACAAACGGCATCGCCGGGGTGCCACCCACAATCCGTGGCTCTGCTTCTGTCGGGAGCAACCCGACGTCTCGACATGACCTTGCACCCCATCACGCCCGCCCCGGCCAGGCCCGAGCTTGTCTGCCCGGCGGGCTCGCTGCGCGCATTGCAGCTCGCGGTCGACGCTGGCGCCGACGCCGTCTACCTCGGCCTGAAGGACGCGACCAACGCGCGCAACTTCGCCGGCTTGAACTTCGACGACGCGCAGGTGCGCGAAGGCGTCGCCTACGCCCACGCACGCGGCGCGAAGGTGCTGATGGCGCTCAACACCTTCGCCGACGCGCGCGACATCCGGCCCTGGCAGCGCGCCGTCGATACCGCCGTCGCGATGGGCGCCGACGCGCTGATCGTCGCCGACACGGCGGTGATGGCGTACTGCCGCGACCACCATCCGGCGCTGCGGCTGCACCTGTCGGTGCAGGCGTCGGCGACGAGCTACGAGGCGATCGCGTTCTACCGCGAGCGCTACGGCATCCAGCGCGCCGTGCTGCCGCGGGTGCTGACGATGTCGCAGGTCGGGCATGTGATCCGCAATACGGATGTCGACATCGAGGTCTTCGGCTTCGGCAGCCTGTGCGTGATGGTCGAGGGGCGCTGCGCGCTGTCGTCCTACGTCACCGGCCAGTCGCCGAATACGGCCGGCGTGTGCTCGCCGCCGTCGGCGGTGCGCTGGCAGGAGACGCCGGCCGGCGTCGAGTCGCGCCTGAACGGCGTGCTGATCGACCGCTATGCGAGCGACGAGCCGCGCGGTTACCCGACGCTGTGCAAGGGCCGCTTCGACGTCGAAGGTCAGCGCGACTACGCGATCGAGGAGCCGACGAGCCTGAACACGCTCGCGATCCTGCCCGAGCTGATCGAGCTCGGCGTCAAGGCGTTCAAGATCGAGGGCCGCCAGAGGAGCCCGAGCTACGTCGAGCAGGTGACGCGCGTCTGGCGCGCCGCGATCGACCAGGCCTGCGCCGCCGGCGCGCGCTACAGCGTGCAGCCGGCGTGGACGGCGACGCTTGCGCGCTTCGCCGAGGGCCAGCAGCACACGCTCGGCGCGTACAACCGGCCATGGCGTTGAACCTACATCCGGCAGTTGACCGCGCTGTTCACGCTGGAGACGCCCGTGCTGGCTGAATTTCCTCGCCACGATCACGCTCACCTCCTCGGTGACAGCGCTACGCACCCGATCGCGCCGCCCTCGGGCACGCTGGCAGCGTTGCGAATCCTCGCGATGGCGCAGGCCATCGCTGTGGTTCG
>JBDHSE010000192.1:0-5817 GCA_039807955.1 Ideonella sp.
TCGCTCGATGCCGCGGCCGACCGCTTCACGATCGACATCTCGGCCGAGAGCCTGGCGAAGACCGCGGGGCTTGCCGAGACCGGCAGCGTGAACCTCGAGAAGGCATTGCGCGCCAACGACCGCCTCGGCGGCCATCTCGTCAGCGGCCACATCGACGGCGTAGGCCTGGTGACGCGCTTCGCGCCGGTCGGCGAGTCGTCGGAACTGCGTATCGTTGCACCGGCGGCGCTCGGGCGCTTTCTCGCGGTCAAGGGCTCGATCACCGTCAACGGCGTGAGCCTGACCGTCAACGACGTGCGCGACGTGGAGGCCGGCTGCGAGATCGGCATCAACCTGATCCCGCACACCGTCGAGAACACGACGCTCGGCGGCCTTGCCACAGGCAGCCGCGTCAACCTCGAGATCGACCTCATCGCGCGCTACGTCGAGCGCATGCTCGCGGGCGGCAGCGCGCCGCCCGCCGCGCGGCCGACCTGAGACCGTCTCAGTACGGCTTGCCGAGGAACAGGTAGATCGCCTGGTTGCCGCCCGACGCGTAGCCGTAGCCGACGTACGCCACGCCGAGCGGCGTGTCGACCGCCAGGTACAGCGTGCCGGACTGGAACAGCGACTTGTCGTTCTCCTCGATGATCTGCGGCATGTCGGCCAGTTCGTAGGAGACGCCGGCGTAGACGCCCTGGAACAGCGGGATGTCGCGCAGCTTGTACTGGTAGATCGCGCGGCCGTAGACGAAGCGCGGCCCCATCAACTGCTGCGGCCGGTAGCCCGACATGTTCAGGAAGCCGCCGAGACGGAACTGCGCGTACGGCGGCAGGTCGTCCTCGTCGTTCGTGCCGCCGGCCCGCACCGCGAGCCTGATCGTGTGGTGGCCGCTCGAGAACGCGGCGCGCCCCTCGGCGAAGTAGCGCACGTATTCGTCGGTCGCGCCGAGCGCCTTCAGCGAATCGATCGCTTCGACGCCGAGGAAGTAGCCCGAGCGCGGCAGACTCACGCTGTCGAGCCGGTCCAGCCGCAGGCCGACGCGCACGGCGCCGATCGTGCTGCGCTCGCTCGACGGAAAGAGCGTCGGCCCCTCGGTGAGCTTGAACTTGCGCTCGCCGAAGAAGAGGCCCGCGCGCAGCTCGCCGTACTCGCGCAGGTTGACGCCGGCGTCGAGGCCGGCGCCGATCAGCTGGTCGTTGTACTCGGCGACCTTCACGTCGCCGAGGTAGATGTCGTACGGCGTGTTGAGGTAGCTCGCGCGCGGCTCGACGAAGAAGTCCTGCGCCGGCGTCAGCGGCTGATACCAGCTCGTCCCGAGGTAGACCGTGTTGCCGAGGATGAAGTCGTTGCGCCACTCGGCGCCGAGCTGGTTGAGCCACGTCGTGCGAACCTTGCCGAACAGGTCGAAGGTGGCGTTCTGGCCGAGCGCGGCCTCGAGCGAGATGCCGAAGCGGGCGTAGGTCGGCCCCCAGGATTTCTCGGTCACCGTGACCTTGAGCGTCTGGCGGCCGCCGGCGCTGTCGATCTCGGGCCGCACCGACTCGAAGTCGCCCGTTCCGTACAGGCGCCGCATGTCGAGGTCGAGCCTGGCCTCGTCGAGCTTCTCGCCGGCCTTGGTTTCCATGTCGTCGAGGATGACCTCGGCGTTGACGCGTTCGTTGCCGGCGATCTCGATCGCGTCGATCGTGCCGGAAAGCGGCGCGACGCGCGCCTGCTGGCTGGCCCGCAGCGCGGCGTACTCGCGCGCCGGCAGCGCGAGCGGCGCGAGCCGGTTGGCCATCTTGCGCGCCGCCGCATCGCCGAACGGCACGGCAAGCGCCATGTGGTCGAAATCGGCCGCCGAGAAGTTGCCGAGCTCGGGCAGGATCAGGATGTCCTGCGGCCGCAGCTGGCCGAGCGATTCGCGCACGTTCTCCTCGGCCAGGATGTTGATCATCTGCATCGACACGCCCATCATCCCCTTGATCTGATCGGGCCTGAGCAACGGCGTACCGAGGTTGACGGCGATCACGATGTCGGCGCCCATCTTTCGCGCGACGTCGACCGGCAGGTTGCGCACCAGTCCGCCGTCGACGAGCAGCGTGCCGCCGAAGTTGAGCGGCGCGACGATCGCCGGCACCGCCATGCTCGCCCGCATCGCGGTCGGCAACTCGCCGTGGTCGAGGACGAACATCGTGCCGTCGCCGAGGTTTGTCGCGACGGCGCGATACGGAATCGGCAGGTCGTCGAACCGATGCGCGCCGCGCACCTTGACCAGATGGCGCAGCTCGGCCTCGAGCGCGACGCCGCTGATCAGCCCCTTGGGCGTCGCCAGGCCTTCCTTCGAAAGCCCGAATTCGGGCGTTGCCAATGGAATGAAGCTGTCGGCCTTGACCGACATCGGCTCGAGCGCACGCGGCGGCTTGTCGGTGAACAGCCGCTCGAGCGTGAGCCGGTCGAGCGCGCTCATCATCTCGCCGACGCTCATGCCCGACGCATACGCCGCGCCGACGATCGAACCCATGCTCGTGCCGACGATGCAGTCGACCGGCACCCGTAACTCCTCGAGCACCTGGATCACTCCGACATGCGCCGCGCCGCGCCGCGCGCGCCGCCCCCCGACAGCACGAGGCAGATGCGCGGCCGGTGCGCATCCGCTGCCAGCGGCGCCGCTGCGGCGGGCGCAGCGAACTCGCGCGGCTCGGCCTGCGCGAGCAGCGCAAAAGGCAGCAGCAACATCGCCGCGAGGCGGGAGACGCGCAACAGCATGTCCGGTTGATGCGTTGATCGAAGTCAGGGCCGGATTCTGCCTTCGGTTGCATGCCCGCGGCAGCCAGTCGCGCCGGCGCCGCGCAGCGGCCCGCTTTCGCTGCGCCCCTACAATCCTGCGATGGCCATCTCCCCCGTCCCCGAGCTTGTCGCCGACCTCGCCGCCGGGCGCATGGTGATCCTCGTCGACGAGGAGGATCGCGAGAACGAAGGCGACCTCGTGATGGCGGCCGAGCACGTCTCGGCACAGGCGATCAACTTCATGGCGCGCTTCGGCCGCGGGCTGATCTGCCTGACGCTCACGCGCGAACGCTGCGAGCGGCTGCAGCTGCCGCCGATGACGGCGAAGAACGGCGCGCAGCACGGCACCGCGTTCACCGTCTCGATCGAGGCCGCGACCGGCGTCACGACCGGCATCTCGGCCGCCGACCGGGCGCGAACGATTCAGGCCGCCGTCGCGCGCGACGCCAAGGCGAGCGACCTCGTCCAGCCCGGCCACGTCTTCCCGCTGCAGGCGCACGACGGCGGCGTGCTGATGCGCGCCGGCCATACCGAGGCCGGCTGCGACCTCGCCGCGATGGCCGGGCTGACGCCTGCTGCCGTGATCTGCGAGGTGATGAACGACGACGGCACGATGGCGCGCCTGCCCGACCTCGAACGCTTCGCCGCCGAGCACGGCATCAAGATCGGCACCATCGCCGCGCTGATCGAGCACCGCAGCCACACCGAATCGCTGATCGAGCGCGTCGCCCGCCGCAACCTTGCGACGGCGCAGGGCGCATTCGACTGCCATGTGTTTCGCGACCGCAGCGGCGGCGTGCACCTCGCGCTCGCCCACGGCCAGTGGGCGCCGGGCGACGACGTGCTGGTGCGCGTGCACGAGCCGCTGTCGGTGATGGACCTGCTCGACACCGCCTGCGAAGCGCACTCCTGGCCGCTCGCGAAGGCGATGGCGAAGGTCCAGAGCGCCGGCCGCGGCGCAATCGTCCTGCTCAACTGCGGCGAGAGCGCGGCGTCGCTGCTCGAGCGCATGCTGCCCGCCGCCGAGCGCCACGCCGCCGTGCCGCGCAACCAGCTCGACCTGCGCACCTACGGCATCGGCGCGCAGATCCTGCGCGAACTCGGCGTCCGCCGAATGAAGCTGCTCGGCAGCCCGCGGCGCATGCCGAGCATGACGGGCTACGGCCTCGAAGTCGCCGGCTTCGTCGGCGCGACCGACTGAACGGCGATGCAGGACGCCGACCACGGGCAGGCGCCCGATCTCGACGGCAGTGAGCTGCGCATCGCGATCGTCCAGGCGCGCTTCAACCGGCCGCTGACCGACGCGCTGCGCGACGCCTGCGTCGCCGAGTTGCGCGCGCTCGGCGTCGCGAGCGATGACATCGTCGTCGTCACCGTCCCCGGCGCGCTCGAGGTGCCAGTCGCGCTCGACACGCTCGCCGGCACCGAGCGCTACGACGCGCTGGTCGCGATCGGCTGCGTCGTGCGCGGCGAGACGTATCACTTCGAACTGGTCGCCAACGAGAGCGGCGCCGGCGTCACGCGCGTCGCGCTCGATCATCAGATCGCGATCGCCAACGCGATCCTCACCGTCGAGAACGAGGCCCAGGCCTGGGCGCGCGCCGCCGACAAGGGGCGCGACGCGGCGCGTGTCGCAGTCGAGATGGCGCTGCTGCTGGACGACCTGACGTGACTGCGGCGGCAAAGCCGGCGCCGGCGCGCCGCGCGGCGCCGAAGTCGGCGCGCCGGCGCGCGCGCGAGATCGCGCTGCAGGGGCTGTACGAATGGCTCGTCGCCGGCTCGGAGGCGGCCGTGATCGACGCCCACCTGCGCGAGGCCGAAGGCTTCGGCAAGTGCGACCAGCCGCACTTCGAGCTGCTGCTCTACGGCTGCATCGCCGAGGCGGCCGAGATCGACGCCGCGCTCGCCCGCCACGTCGATCGCAAGACGACGCTGCTGTCGCCGATCGAGCACGGCGCGCTGATGATCGGCGCCTACGAGCTCAAGCACTGCCTCGACATCCCGTACCGGGTCGCGATCAACGAGGCGGTCGAACTCGCGAAGAGCTTCGGCGGCACCGACGGCCACAAGTACGTCAACGGCGTGCTCGACCGCACGGCGGCCGACCTGCGGCCGCTCGAGGTTCAGGCCAGGCGCAAGAGCTGAAAGCCGCATGAAGCTCGCCGCGCGGCTCGACCACATCGATCCGTTCTACGTGATGGAGTGCGCGAAGGCGGCGGCCGAGATCGCGCAAAGCCCGGCCTGCGCCGACTCGCCGATGATCTTCCTCAACATCGGCGAGCCCGACTTCACGGCGACGCCGCGCGTCGTCGAGGCCGCGCAGCACTGCATGCAGCGCGGCGGCACGCACTACACGCACGCCACCGGCGAGCCGCGGCTGCGCGAGCGTATCAGCCGCTGGTACGGCGAGCGCTTCGGGCTCGACGTGCCGGCCGCTCGCATCGTCGTCACCGCCGGTGCGTCGGCCGCGCTGCAGCTCGCCTGCCTCGCGCTCGTCGACCGCGGCGACGAGGTGCTGATGCCCGACCCGAGCTATCCGTGCAACCGGCATTTCGTCGCCGCCGCCGACGGTGTGCCGGTGCTGCTGCCGACGAGCGCGGCGCAGCGCTTCCAGCTCGACGCTGCCGGCGTCGAGGCGGCGTGGACGGCGCGCACCGCGGGCGTCCTGCTCGCGTCGCCGTCGAACCCGACCGGCACGTCGATCGCGCCGGCCGAGATGGGACGCATCGTGCAGGCGGTGCGCGCACGCGGTGGCTTCACGATCGTCGACGAGATCTATCTGGCGCTGAGCTTCGACGAAGCCTACGGCCACAGCGCGCTGGCCTGGGCGCAACCCGACGACGTCATCTCGATCAACAGCTTCTCGAAGTACTTCTGCATGACGGGCTGGCGCCTGGGCTGGATGGTCGTCGCCGAGGCGCTCGCAGCAGCGGTCGAGCGCCTCGCGCAAAACCTCTACATCTGCCCGTCGGCGATCGCGCAGCACGCCGCGCTCGCCTGCTTCGAGCCCGAGTCGATCGCCGAGTACGAACGCCGGCGCGCCGAGTTCCGCGCCCGGCGCGACTT
>JBDHSE010000193.1:0-5791 GCA_039807955.1 Ideonella sp.
TGGGTGCTCTACCCGAACGACAGCACGCCGGCCGGCCGCGAGCTGCGGCTGCGCCAGGAGTACTTCTTCGTCAGCGCCTCGCTGCAGGACCTGCTCGCGCGCCACCTGCAGGAGCACGCGCGGCTCGAGAACCTCGCCGACAAGGTCGCGATCCACCTGAACGACACCCATCCGGCGATCGGCGTCGCCGAACTGATGCGCCTGCTCGTCGACGTCCACGCGATGCCGTGGGCCGCCGCCTGGGCGCAGTGCCGGCGCGTGTTCTCCTACACCAACCACACGCTGATGCCCGAGGCGCTCGAGACCTGGAGCGTCGGCCTTCTGCAGCACGTGCTACCGCGCCACCTGCAGATCATCCTGCGCATCAACGAGGAGTTGCTCGACCACGCCGCGCGGATGCGCCCCGGCGACAACGACTTCCTGCGCCGCCTGTCGCTGATCGACGAGAACGGCGACCGCCGCGTGCGCATGGCGCACCTGAGCGTCGTCGGCAGCCACAAGGTCAACGGCGTCTCGGCGCTGCACTCCGACCTGCTCGTGAAGACGATCTTCGCCGACTTCGCGGCGCTCTATCCCGAGCGCTTCACGAACGTGACGAACGGCGTCACGCCGCGGCGCTGGCTGGCGCAGGCCAATCCCGGCCTCGCCGCGCTGCTCGACCGCACGATAGGCAACGGCTGGCGGCTCGACCTCGGCCAGCTGAGGAAGCTCGCCGACCATGTCGACAGCGGCGCGCTGCGCGCCGCGTTCGCGACCGTGAAGCACGCCAACAAGGTGCGGCTCGCGAACCACATCGAGCGCACGCAGGGCATCCGGCTCGATGCGGCGAGCCTGTTCGACGTCCAGGTGAAAAGGGTTCACGAATACAAGCGCCAGCTGCTCAACCTGCTGCACGTCGTGACGCACTACCACACGATCCTCGCCGACCCGCAGGCCGACTGGGTGCCGCGCAGCGTGATCTTCGCCGGCAAGGCGGCATCGTCGTATGCCACGGCCAAGCTCATCATCCGCCTCATCCACGACGTCGCGGCGACGATCAATGCCGACGTGCGGCTCGCCAACCGGCTCAAGGTCGTCTTCGTCCCGAACTACGGTGTGTCGGTCGCCGAACTGATCATCCCCGGCGCCGACCTGTCGGAGCAGATCTCGACCGCCGGCACCGAGGCGTCGGGCACCGGCAACATGAAGCTCGCGTTGAACGGCGCGCTGACGATAGGCACCGAGGACGGCGCAAACATCGAGATCCGCGACGCCGTCGGCGCCGCCAACATCTTCATCTTCGGCCACACGACGCCCGAGATCGCGGCGCTGAACCAGGGCGGCTACGAGCCGATCAAGATCTACGAATCGAACCCGATGCTCAAATCCGTTCTCGACGCGATCGCGAACGGTCAGTTCTCGCCCGACGAGCCGAACCGCTACCGCGGCCTCGTCGATTCGCTGCTGTGGGGCGGCGACTACTACAAGCTGCTCGCCGACTACGACGCCAACGCCGCCGCGCAGGCGCGCGTCGATACCCTCTTTCGCGACGGCGAGGCCTGGGTGCGCTGCGCGATCGCGAACGTCGCCGGCATGGGCAGCTTCTCGTCGGACCGCGCGATCGCCGAGTACGCCGCCCAGATCTGGAACGTCGGGCCGCGTGCCGTGCGGGCGGTGCAGGGCCGGCTGCCGGCGCCGGCATCGGCACCGGCACCAGCGCATGCGTCAGGCGGCTGATCGCCGGCCCAGCGCGCGGCGCCAGCCGGCACAGGAACCGTGAGCATCGGCCCGCTCGAGACCGGCCGGCCGTGGCCGCTCGGCGCGCACTGCGTCGAAGGCGGCGTCAACTTCGCCGTCTTCTCCGAGCACGCCGACGCGATCGAGCTGTGCCTGTTCGACGCCGCGGGCGAACGCGAAACCACGCGCCTGCCGATGCCCGGGCGCAGCGGCGACATCTGGCATGGGTACCTTCCCGCGGCCGGCGCCGGCCTCGTCTACGCGCTGCGCGCGCACGGCCGGTGGCAGCCCGAACTGGGGCACCGCTTCGACCCCGACCAGTGGCTGCTCGACCCGTATGCGCGCGAGATCGTCGGCGGCCTCGATTGGCGGCGCGACCGCGCGCACGCGCTGAAGGCGCGCGTGATCGACGAGCCGGCGCCGGCCGCCGACCCGCTGCGGCCGCGCACGCCGCCGGCCGACACCGTGCTCTACGAGGCGCACGTGAAAGGCCTGACGATGCTTCACGCCGGCGTGCCCGAGAAGCTACGCGGCACCTACGCCGGGCTCGCGAGCGACGCCGTGATCGCGCACCTGCGGCGCCTGGGCGTCACCGCGATCAGCCTGCTGCCGGTGCACCAGCACCTGGACGAGGAGCGCCTCGCCGCGCACGGCCTGACGAACTACTGGGGCTACAACACGATCGGCTTCTTCGCCGTCGAGCCGCGCTATGCGAGCAGCGCCGCGCCGCGCGACGAGTTCCGGGCGATGGTGCGCGCGCTGCACGCGGCCGGGATCGAAGTGATCCTCGACGTCGTCTACAACCACACCGCCGAGACCGACGCCGAAGGCCCGACGATCAGCTGGCGTGGCCTCGACAACCTCGCCTACTACCGCACGATCCCCGGCCAACCGGGCGTGCTCGACAACCCGACCGGCTGCGGCAACGCCCTCGATCTGCGCCATCCGCGCGTGCTGCAAATGGTGATGGACAGCCTGCGCTACTGGGCGCAGCAGATGGAGGTCGACGGCTTTCGCTTCGACCTCGCGCCGGTGCTGGCGCGCGGCGATGAAGGGTTCGATGCGCGTGCGGCGTTCCTGCAGTGCGTCGCGCAGGACCCGGTGCTCGCCGGCCTGAAGCTGATCGCCGAGCCGTGGGACATCGGCCCGGGTGGCTACCAGCTTGGCGCCTTCCCGCCCGGCTGGCTCGAGTGGAACGACCGCTTCCGCGACGCCATGCGCCGCTTCTGGCTCGGCGGCGCGAGCAGCCGCGGCGAATTCGCGCAGCGCCTGTGCGCGTCGTCCGACACGTTCCAGGCGCGCGGCCGCGCGCCGGCGGCATCGGTCAACTTCATTGCCGCCCACGACGGCTTCACGCTGCTGGACCTGCTGACCTACGAGCAAAAACGCAACGCGGCCAACGGCGAAGGCAACCGCGACGGCAGCGATGCCAACCACGGCTGGAACTGCGGCGCCGAGGGCGAGACTGCCGACGCCGCCGTCCTCGCCCGCCGCGCATTGCTGCAACGCGCGCTGCTCGCGACGCTGCTCTTCGCGCAGGGCACGCCGATGCTTTGCGCCGGCGACGAACTCGGCCACACCCAGGGCGGCAACAACAACGCCTACTGCCAGGACAACGCGACGACCTGGATCGATTGGCAGGCGGCGGACGAAAGCCTGATCGCCCTCACCGCGCAGGTGATCGCGCTGCGCCGCGAACTGCGGCCGCTGCCGGCGCACTGGGCGAGCGGCGAGCCCGATGCGCACGGCGAATCCGAACTCGCCTGGTTCGACGCCGACGGCCGCGGTCTCGACACCGACGCCTGGCGCGACCTCGCGGTGCGGACGCTCGTCGCGCGGATCGGATCCGCAGGCGGCGCCGCGCCGCGCCCGTTGCTGCTGCTGATCAACGCCGAACGCGATGCGCGCACCTTCGCCCTACCCCGAGGTACATGGATCGTCCGGCTCGACAGCGCCGACGACACGCGCCGCGGTTCGGCAGTCAGCGGCGGCGAACGGCTAACGCTCTCAGCACACAGCCTCGTGCTGCTCGCCGCGGCCGACGCTCGCGACGCGACATGAAACCCGATCGCGCCGCCGGCATCCTGCTGCATCCGACCTGCCTGCCCGGCGCGCACGGCTCGGGCGACTTCGGCGCCGCGGCGTACCGCTTCGTCGACTGGCTCGCCGCGGCCCGGCAGTCGCGCTGGCAGGTGCTGCCGCTGGGCCCGACCGGGCTGGGCAACTCGCCGTACATGAGCCCGTCGGCGTTCGGCGGCAACCCGCTGTTGATCGACCTCGAAGACTTGATGCAGCGTGGCTGGCTCACCGCGGATGAACTTGCGCCCGATGCGGCGTTCGACACCCGGCGTGTCGATTTCGCACGCGTCATCGCGTGGCGCACGAGCCGCCTCGAGATCGCCGCGAAGCGCTTTGCCGCCAACGCAAGCAGCGCAGATCGCGACGCGCTTGCCGCATTTCGCGGCCGCCATGCGAAGTGGCTCGACGACTACACGCTCTTCATGGCGCTCGCCGATACCAACCCCGGGCGCAGCTGGTGCGATTGGGACGCCGGCCTCGCGCGGCGCGACGCGGCCGCGCTGCGCGACGCGCGCGCCGCGCATGCCGAGCGGATCGACTTCCACGCCTTCTGCCAGTGGCGCTTCTTCGAGCAGTGGGCGCGCCTGAAGGCCTACGCCAACACGCGCGGCATCCTGATCATCGGCGACATGCCGATCTTCATCTCGCACCAGAGCAGCGAGGCCTGGGCCCGGCCCGAACTGTTCGAGCTCGATGCGCGCGGCGAATCGACGGTCGTCGCCGGCGTGCCGCCCGACTACTTCAGCGCGACCGGCCAGCGCTGGGGCAACCCGCTGTACCGCTGGCCGGCGCACGCCGCCGACGGCTATGCGTGGTGGATCGATCGCATCGCCCATGCCTTCGAGCTGGCCGACATCGTCCGCATCGACCACTTCCGCGGCTTCGTGCAGTACTGGGAGATCGCCGCCGCCGAACCGACCGCCGTCCACGGCCGCTGGCAGCCGGGCCCCGGCGCGGCGCTGTTCGACGCGATCGAACGCGCGCTCGGGGCCAAGCCGATCATCGCCGAGGACCTGGGCCTCGTCACACCGGATGTCGTCGCCCTGCGCAAACGTCTCGCGCTGCCCGGCATGCTCGTGCTGCAGTTCGCGTTCGACGGCAAGGCCGACAACCCCTACCTGCCGCACAACCATCGCACCGACGCCGTCGTCTACACCGGCACCCACGACAACGACACGACGAGAGGCTGGTGGCAGCATGCCGCAGCCCGCGAACGTGCACACGCCTGTGCGTACCTGGACAGCGACGGCGCGGAGATCGAATCGACGCTGATCCGCGCCGCGCTCGCATCGGTCGCGGCGACGGCGATCGTCCCGCTGCAGGATGTGCTCGGCCTGGCATGCGACGCCCGGATGAACCTGCCCGGCGAGCCCGAAGGCAACTGGGCCTGGCGCTTCGACGAGACGCAACTGCAGGCCGCGCACGCAAGTCGGCTGGCCGAACTCTCGGCCCTCTACGGCCGGGCATGAAAAGGGGCGCCCGCGGCGCCCCGTGAATTCGGCCGATCGGCGTCGGCCGGCGCAAATCAGTTCAGCGGAACCGGCTTGCCGTCCCTGTACGTGTAAAGCGTCATCGCCGGGTTCTTCAGCTCGCCGTCGGCTTCGAACTGGATCACGCTCGTCACGCCCTTGTAGTCGGCCTTGAAGATCGCCGGGCCGTAGACCTTCGGGTCGCTCGACTTGGCACGCTGCATCGCATCGACGAGCACACCGACGGCGTCGTAGGTGTACGGCGAATAGACCTGGAACTGGCCCGGGAACTTCGCGTCGTAGCGCGCCTTCCAGGCCTTGCCGCCGGGCATCTTGTCGATCGACGCGCCGCCCTGGGCGCAGATCACGTTGGAAAGCGTCTTCGCGCCGCCGGCGTTCTCGGCCAGCTTGACGGTGCAGATGCCGTCGCCGCCGAAGAACTTGACGTTGTTCATGCCGAGCTGCTCCATCTGGCGCAGCATCGGGCCGCCTTGCGTGTCCATGCCGCCGTACATGATGCCGTCGGG
>JBDHSE010000194.1:0-5747 GCA_039807955.1 Ideonella sp.
CGCGCTGGCGATTGACGGGCCGACTGCAAAGGCGGGTCGCGCGCCGCACGACGGCGCTGCCCGCCCTCCGCGCCGGACGAGGCGCGGTTTCCCCGGCTCGACACCTGCGCGACGGGTGCCGGTTGGGTCTGCGTGAACCGGCATCCGGCGCGCGACTTCTGGGCAGTCAGCCGCGCACGCGGCGATAGACGAGCGTCAGGTTGTCCGCCGGCATCGCGTGCCGCTCGACGCGGCGCAGCCCGGCGCGCGCGGCTTCGGCGTCGACCGCGCCAACGTCACGCAGTCCCCATTGCGGATTGCGTTGCCGCAGATCGGCATCGAACGCGAGGTTGCCGCCGGCGGTCGGCACGCCGGCTACGATGAAGGGCCCGTAGACGACGAGCGCGCCTTCGGCCGTCAGTTCACGTGCCGCAAGCTGCATCAGCGCGGCGCAGGTCTGCCACGCGGCGATGTGGATCATGTTGGCGCAGAAGATCGCATCGAACGGGCCGCCGAGCGTGCCTGCCGCGGGCGGCGCGACGATGTCGAGCGCAATCGCAGGCCGCACGTTCGCCAGCGTCGCGCAGCGGGCAGCGATGGCGCCGAGCACGCGCCGGTCGACGTCGCTCGGCTGCCACGCCCAGCGCGGCTTCGCGGCGGCGAAATGCGCCGCGTGCTGGCCGGTGCCGCTCGCGATCTCGAGGACGCGCGCCTGCCCCGGCAGGATGCCCTCGAGGACGGCGAGGATCGGCGCCTTGTTGCGATCGGCGGCCGCGCTGAACGGCAGATCCTTGTCGCCTGCGCCGTCGGCCGCGGTTGGCGCGCCGCCGGCGCGCACCGCGATCAGGCCGGCTTCGGCGCGAAGCCGAGCAGGGCCTTGGTCTCGAGGAACTCGGCGAACGCGTGCTCGCCCCACTCGCGCCCGTTGCCCGACTGCTTGTAGCCGCCGAACGGCGCCATCAGGTCGGGCGCGACGCCGTTGATGTTGACCTGCCCGGCGCGCAGCCGCGACGCGACCGCGCGCGTCGCCTCGGGGTCGGTTCCCGAGACGTAGGCCGCGAGCCCGTACGGCGTGTCGTTCGCGATCGCGACCGCCTCGTCGACCGTGTCGTAGCCGAGGATCACGAGCACCGGGCCGAAGATCTCCTCGCGCGCGACCGTCATCTGGTTCGTCACCTTGCCGAGCACCGTCGGCCGCACGTAGTAGCCCTTCTCCAGCCCCTCGGGCCGGCCGGGGCCGCCGGCGACGAGCGTCGCGCCCTCGTCGATCCCCTTGTGGATCAGGGTCTGGATCTTGTCCCACTGCGCCGCCGAGACGACCGGGCCGATCGCGGCGTCGCCCGCCGGATCGCCGACCTTCATCGACTCGGCGGCCGTCTTCGCGATCGCAAGCGCCTCGTCCATCAGCGCGTTGGGCACGAGCATGCGCGTCGGCGCGTTGCACGACTGGCCGGAGTTCGTCATCACACCGCGCACGCCGCCCGTCACGGCGCGCTTCAAGTCGGCGTCGGGCAGGATGATGTTGGGCGACTTGCCGCCGAGCTCCTGGTGCACGCGCTTGACGGTCGGCGCCGCGTTGCGCGCGACCTCGATGCCGGCGCGCGTCGAGCCGGTGAACGACACCATGTCGACCTGCGGGTGGCTCGCGATCGCCGCGCCGACCCCGGCGCCGTCGCCGTTGACGAGGTTGAACACGCCGGCCGGAACGCCGGCCGCGTCGAGGATCTCGGCCCAGACCTGCGCCGAGAACGGCGCGATCTCGGACGGCTTCAGGACCATCGTGCAGCCGACCGCGAGCGCCGGCGCGACCTTGCACGCGACCTGGTTCATCGGCCAGTTCCACGGCGTGATCAGGCCGCAGACGCCGATCGGCTCGCGAACGATGCGCGTCGTGCCCTGCATTTCGTCGAACTTGTAGTCCTTCAGCACGGTCAACGCCGCCTGCAGGTGGCCGATGCCGAGCGGCGCCTGCGCCTTTTGCGACAGGTTGGCCGGTGCACCCATCTCCTCGGTGATCGCTGCCGCCATGTCGGCGAGCCGCGACTTGTACTCGGCGATGCACGCTTCGAGCAGCGCGATGCGCTCGGCGACCGTCGTTTTCGAGTAGCTCGCGAACGCCTTGCGCGCCGCCTTCACCGCGCGATCGACATCGGCCGCCGAGCCGATCGAGATGTGGCCGGCGACGGCCTCGGTCGCCGGGTTGATGACGTCGAGCGTCTTCGGCGTGACGGGGTCGACCCACTTGCCGTCGATATAGAACTTCAGATAGTCGCGCATGACCTGCCTTCCTGTGAAACCTGCGGGCGTCGCCCTCGAAAGTTCATTCTAGGTCGCACCGCCAGCGGCCGCATTCACCCACCGGCGGTGCGCGTTCGGCCTCCTCCGCCCGGCGGCGCGGCGGCCGTCACGCCCGGTGCGCCGCCTGCGCGGCGGCGACGGCTGGCATAAGCTGCGCAACCGGCGCGCGGCCCGGCGGGTGCCAGGCGTCCGCGTCGATGCCGGATCACGCGAAAGGACTTGCCATGTTGTCCGAAGCCACCGTCACCACGATGCTCCCCGTCAAGGATCTCGAGCGCGCCCGCCGCTTTTACGAGGGCTGCCTGGGGTTGACACCCGGCGGCTCGAGACCCGACGGCAAGTTCGTCTATGCCGTCGGCGGCAGCACGCTCGCCCTCTTCCCGAAGCCCGAAGGCACGAAGGCGGACCACACCGCGATCAGCTTCCAGGTCGCCGACATCGCAGCGGCCCTTGTCGAACTGAAGCGCGCGGGCGTCGTCTTCGAGAACTACGACTTCCCCGGCCTCAAGACCGTGAACCACGTCTGCGTGCTCGGCGCCGAAAAGGCGGCGTGGTTCAAGGACACCGAGGGCAACGTGCTGTGCATCCACGAGAACCTGCCGCAGGCGTGACGCGAACGAGTCCACGCCCGCGGCCGCAACGCCGACGCGCAAAGCGCAGCGTGTCGCGGCGCCTTCGCGCCGTGACTGATCGCGCGGCAGCGATCGCTGTCGCTGGCGCCGTGCCGCGCCGCGTCGTCGAGCGCGGGTACGTCTCGGCGCGCAAGCCGCTGCCGCACGTTACGGCCGCGATCGGCGCTCCTGGCCGCACCTCACAATGCAGCCTGAGACCGCATCGCACCCGACCATGATCGATTGGCTGTTCGGAAGAAGGAAGAAGACGGCGCCGCCGCAGCCGGAAGATGCGCGCGCGGATCGGGAGACGGCGCCGGCACAACGCGCCGCACCGGCTCCAGCCGCGTCGGCAGTCGACTGGCAGGCGCGGCTCGCGCAGGCGGCGGGCGACGACGACGCGTTGCTCGCGCTGGTACAGGGCGCGGCGCCGGTCGAGGTGAGGCTTGCCGCCGTCGGCGCGCTCACGACCGAACCAGCGCTCAAGCGTGCCGAGCGCGGACTGCGCAAGCACGACCGCCGCGTCCACCGGCTCGCCAAGCAGCGCCACGCCGAACTGCTCACAACGGGCGCGGCGCGGCTGCAGGCGGCGCAGTTGACGGCGAGCGCGCGGGCCCTGCTCGACGCGCCGCTGATCGCCGCGAACCGGCTCGTCGAACTCGACCGCGCCTGGCGCGCGCTCGACGCGCGCTTGCTCGAGGGCTCGCAGGCGGCCGAGTTCGCCGCGTTGTTCGAGCAGCTCAGCGCGCTCGTGCGCGAACGCACCGACCATGCGCTCGAAGCCGGGCGTTTCGATTCCGCCGTGCGCGCCGCGACGGCCGGCTTGCAATCGGCTTGCGAACGGGCCGCCGCAGGAACGAACGATCGTGCGGCGCTGGCTGCGGCTTCGGCGCAGGCGCGTTCGGTGCTCGATGCCGCGCCGGCCGGCGCCAATGCCGGCTCGGCAGCGTGTAAAGCGCTGCGCGCCGCCTTGCACAGTGCCGACGAACTCGCGCCGCGGCTGGCCGTGTTGGATGCGTTGTTGCAGAAGACACCATCGGCTGAGGCGCAGACCCCGCCTGCCGTCGAACTCGAAGCTTGGATCGACGACAGTGCGCCGCTCGCGCCGACGCCTGCCGCGCCTTCGCAGACGGACACGTTGCGGCGCTGGCACGCCTTCGCGCCGCTCGCCGACGCCAACCTCGCGCGGCTGCTCGCGCAACGGTTCTCGCAGTGGCAGCAGGCGCAGGCGCGCGCCGTTGCGCGGCAGCCGAAGGCAGCGCCGGCGGCGGCAGCGGTGGGCGACGCGGCACGGGTCGAGCGCCTCGAACGAAACGTCGAACGCGCGCAGGCCGCGCTCGCCGAAGGCAGCCTTGGCGAGGCCGGCAAGGCGCTGGCCGCGATCGACGCCGCCGCACGCGACGGCGCGTTGCCTGCCGCGCTGCGCGCAAGCATCGACGAGTTGCACGCCGAGTTCGGCCGGCTCCGCGGCTGGCAGCATTGGGGCGGCGGACGCGCGCGCGACGAACTCGTCGCGCAGGCCGAGGCACTCGCCGCGGCCGACGCCGGCTCGGACGACGCCGACGTGGCGCGGATGACGACGCGCCAGCGCGCCGAGCTGATCAACGAACTGCGCGCGCGCTGGAAGGAACTGGACCGCCATGGCGGCGCATCCAACCGCGCGCTGTGGCAGCGCTTCGACGCCGCGCTGAACGCCGCCCACGCGCCGGTTGCCGCGCAGGCGCAGGCGCGGCGCGAGGCGCGCGAGCACAACCTGCAGGCGCGGATCGAACTGCTGGCGGCGCTCGAAGCTGTCGCCCTGCCCGGCGGCGCCGAAGCGGCGGCCGCGTCCGGCGAACCGGGATCCGACGCCGAACCCGACGCGCGCGCGCCAGCCGCTCGGCTCGGCGCCGCGCTCGCCGAGTTCCAGGCCGCGTGGCGCAAGCTCGGCCCGCTCGAACACACCGTGCCGCGCGCCGAGCGCGACGCGCTGCAGGCGCGCCTATCGGCGGCGGTGGCGCGAGTGGAAGCCCCGCTCGATGCCGCGCGCCGTGTCGCGCAGGCGCAGCGCGAGGATTTGATCGCGCAGGCGCGGGCACTGACCGCGGCCGGCGCCGCGCCGGGCCGCGACGGCCTCGACAAGGCGCGCGCGCTGCAGGCCCGCTGGCAGGAGGCGGCGAAGGCGCTGCCGCTCGCGCGCGCCGCCGAGGGCGCGCTGTGGGCCGAGTTCAGGGCCGCGATCGATGCGGTCTACGGCGCGCGCCAAGCCGAAGCGGCGGCGCGCGACGCCGAGTTCAAGGCGCGTATCGACGAGCGCGAGGCGTTGATCGCGCGCCTCGCGGCGGTCGCTGAAGGTGTCGTGAACGAGGCGTCGGACGACTCGATGGCGCGCACGCTCGCCGAGGTCGATGCGGCGTGGCGAGCGGCAGGCACCGCGCCGCGCGCCGAGGCGGCGGCGCTCGATACGCGCTATCGCAGCGCACGCGACGCGGTGCGGGCGCGGCTCGCCGATGCGGCGCAGCGGCGCTGGCGCGCGCAATGCGATCTGCTCGCCGCGCGGCTGGACGAACGCGATGGCATCGAAGCGGTCGGGACCGTAAGCGTCGAGCCGCTTGCGCTGCCCGCGCGCTGGGAACGCGCACTCGCACGCGAGAACGACACAGCGTCTGCCGACCCGCTGTCGGGCGACGACCTGCTGCTGCAGCTCGAGGCCGCGCTCGGCATCGCGTCGCCGCCGGCGTTCGAAGCCGCGCGCCGCGCGCTGAAGCTGCAGGCGATGAAGGCGGCGCTCGAAGCGCGAACCCCGAACGCGGCACCGCTTGCGGCCGACGATCTGCTCGTTGCCGCGCTCGCGCGCGAGGCATTCGACGCCGCGCAGCG
>JBDHSE010000195.1:0-5705 GCA_039807955.1 Ideonella sp.
CTCATCGCGATCGGCGTCGCGATCGTCGCCTTCCTCGCGTTCAAACTGATGTGGGGCCGCTTCGACACCGGAAGCACCGAACCCGAAAACCACCCCGCCGCACGCGGCTGACGGCGCAGGCCCCTACACTGCGCCGCGATGCGCGACCTGTTCCTGCTCGACCCCGGCGTCGTCTTCCTCAACCACGGCAGCTTCGGCGCCTGCCCGCGCGAAGTGCTCGCCGCGCAACGCCGCTGGCAGGACGAGATGGAGCGCAACCCGGTCGAGTTCCTCGGCCGCCGCTCGGCTGCGCTGCTGCGCACCGCGCGCGAGGCGCTCGGCGGATTCGTCGGCGCCGCTGCGTCCGACCTCGTCTTCGTGCCGAACGCGACGACCGCCGTCAACATCGTCGCCCGTTCGCTCGACCTGCGGCCGGGCGACGAAGTGCTCGCGACCGACCACGAATACGGCGCCTGCGACGCGACGTGGCAGCGCGTCTGCGCCGAGCGCGGCGCGACCTACCGCCGCGCGACGATTGCGCTGCCGTTCGACCGTGGCCGCTTCGTCGAGCGCGTCCTCGCCCACGCCGGGCCGCGCACGCGCCTCGTCTTCGCAAGCCACATCGCATCGACGACGGCGCTCGTCTTTCCGGTCGCCGAACTGTGCGCCGCGGCGCGCGAGCGCGGCCTGCTCACGCTGATCGACGGCGCGCACGCGCCGGGGCAGATCGACCTCGACCTCGCCGCGCTCGGCGCCGACTTCTACGCCGCCAACCTGCACAAATGGGTCTGCGCACCCAAGGGCGCCGGCTTCCTGCACGCAAGGCGCGAGCACCACGCGCGGCTGCACGCAACCGTCACGAGCTGGGGCTACGCCGAAGGCACTGGCGGCCACAGCGGATTCGACGCGTACCTCGGCCGTTCGACCCTCGAGCGCCGCCTGCAGTGGCAGGGCACGCGCGACCCGAGCGCCTGGCTCACCGTGCCCGCCACGATCGAGTTCCACCGCCGCCACCTCGGCCCCGCTGTGCGCGCGCGCTGCCACGCAATGGCGACGGCGCTGATGGATCGCGTCGCCGCCCGTAGCGGCCTGACCCCGATCGCGCCCGGCGACGATTTCGCCTTGATGGTGCCGCTGCCCGTCGCCACACCCGACCCCGAAGCGCTGCGCCGCACGCTCTTCGAACGCCACCGCATCGAAGTGCCGGTGACGACGCACACCGACCTCATCTTCGTCCGCGTCTCGGTCGCCGGGTACACGACCGAGGCCGACCTGCGTGCACTGGAAGACGCGCTCGCGATGAGAGCCGCGAGACAGCACGGTTGACGAACCGGCGCTCGAACTGGCCGCGGCTCGGGCGATGCGATTCGCGCCGGTGCCACGCCGCGTCGGCCACGCACAGTTGGAACTCGCTCTCCGCCAAGTCCGCGCCGACGATCGCGCCAGCTTCGGATCGAACGGATACGGCAAGGCTCGCAATAGCCATGTCGCGCTCCGTCGCGTCGTGCGCCGACACCCGCACCACGCGGCGCCGGCCTGTACCTTGATGGCACCGAAATGCGCGGAGGGCGCCATGCCAACCTGCAAGCAAGGCCTCAACCGGGCGCATGCCCCTGGCCGGTTCGCCCGTCAAGAACGCGCCCCGAACACCGCCGACGCAACTTGCGCCTTCGGCGGCGCCTGTGCTGCAATCTTCCGGGTGAGAACACGTTAGGCCGCACAACGGCACCAACGCGCGCGCGCCTGCCCATGGGTCGTCCGGTAGTTTCTAGGGGATCTCCGAATCACAACGTGCCTCCTATCCCCGTACAGTCTCAGTCAACCACGGTGAGGGAGCTAATCCAAGTGACCAAGCCGAGACGCTGTGGCCAGGCCATCCCGGATCGGTGCGTCCTTCTTTGCCTTGTGCACGGACGGCGTCCGCTTCTTGGATGGCCGAACTATTTGCACAGTTGCACACGTCGGCGTGCGGCATCGGCGTTCAAGAGCGGAAGCGCCGAGCCACTGCTGCCGCGCGCGATGCCGATGGTCGGCGCCCGCTTGTCGAATCAGTCGCATCGCCTGTTCGGCTCGTGAGGAAGAAGCAAGCGAATCCGCCGGCGCGCTGGGAAGCGAGTGCGGCCTAACCCTTCGTATATGGACTCCCCCGCCGACGCCAGCGATTGATCGATCTGTGAAGGGCACAGTGGGATGAGCCTGCAGTCGCATATCCGGCATCTGTTGTGGGCTGCGTGTTGGGAGCGCGCGCCGACATGGAAGCTGCGTCAGCGTTGCGCCAATCGTTCGAAGCGGCAGGTGTGAAGCTGCGACCAGGGTTATCGGCGTGCGGCACTGCGGGGGGTGAACCGGGGTGCCATGACGGGCGATCAAGCTCCGTGCAAGGCTGGGTGGCGGAGTCTTTCCTTCATGGTTGACGACAACCACAATGGCCGGCCGCATTGGGCGCATCGCGGCCGCCCCGCACCGTCTTCGCGGCAGCGCTCGCAAGACATGATGAAGACACTCCTGCGCCACCCTCGCGGCAGGCGGCACCCGGCAGGGGCGATTTGTGCGGCCGCGAGGAGCGCAGCGCCGGGGTCGGCGCGCGCAGCGTGCTTCCCATCTGACTTGCCGCGTCTGTCCGAACGCAGCACCCGCAGAGCGCGAAGTGAATCACGCGACACGACCACGACCCCGGCGCGAGCACCGCAGTGCAGTCGCCGCCAAGCGGCGACCGCCGCAGCATGAGCCCCTGGCGGGTGCCACCTGACGCGACGCCCGAGCCCCTCCAGGCTCATTTCTCTTTGGAATCACGAGCCCGGCTCCAGGCTCACACCTCGTTGGAGAAGACTTGCGCTTGACGAACTATGTGCTTTTCCACATAATCTCGTTCGTGCCCAGCTACCACCCCGAGGCAGAAAAGGAGATTGACCATCTTCTGAAGGTGGGTGGCCGAGGCGTGAAGCGAGCCCTTGGAATGACGATCCAGCGTCATCATCGAATCGACGCCGGAATCGAGCCGCTCGTCGCGAGCGAGTTGCTGCCCGCAAGCGGTCCGAGCCTGCAGGCGATGCATCAGGTGACCTACAGCGTAGGCGCGGCCGATGTAGTGGTGGTGTACGAGACCGTGGGCACAGCGATCACTGCGCTGGCGGTCGATGCTTGGGACCATTTCGTTCGTGTCGGCTTGCCGGGCGTGGCGGGTGATGCCAGGGCCCGTGCATGGGCTCGCGCCTCTTGAAAGGAAGATGCCATGGTGAAGATGACGGAACTCGAGAAACGTGCGCTGGAAGATCCCGATGTGCGCTTGGGCTACGACAACTACGAGGTGTTGCGTCGACTGGGCGAGTTCGTTCGGGAGATGCGTGCGAACAGTGCACTTTCGCAGACGGCGTTGCAGGAGTTGAGCGGTGTGCCGCAGGCGGAGATCAGCCGGCTGGAATCGGGCAACATGGAGCGCGGCCCGACGTTGCTGACGCTCGTGAAGCTGGCGCACGCGGCCGGCAAGCAGTTGGTCATCGGCGTGAAGGACTTGGGCGAGTCGGACGAAGTGCGGAAGTCGGAACCGCAGGTCAGTCAACTGCTGAGCCTGTGAGAGCATGACGGCGGAGACGTTCTCCGACGTGCTGGGCTTGATGAGCGGCATCGCTCTGATGCTGACCGCATGGCGCAACGACAGCCTGTCGGCGTTCCTCGCCGGTCTTCGGAACTCGATCGAAGAGGCGAAGAAGACACCTGGCGGCGCCGACAAGAAGGCGGACGCCGTGGCGACGGCGCTGGAGAAAGACCTGTCCAGATGGTCAATCATCGACCGCTGGGCCCTGCGCGTTGGAGCATTGCTGCTCGGTGCTTCGTTTCTGGTCAAGGTGTGGCCGAAGTTCATGGCCTGGATCGGCTGACCAGCGCTCGCCGAGCCCTCTCGAAGAGTCGTTGGCATCGTCGAACTCGCGCCTCAATGGAGCGAACATGCTTATTGAGCCGGCATCATCGAACTTGAATCAGGCTGCATGGCGAACCGGATCATGCTCGAAGGACTTGCGAATCCGTTCGGGCTGGCGCTGCACGTTGCGCAAGTGACGTGCGGTGGCCTTGACATGTTGCTTGGTGCGTGCGGAGGCACGCGCGCTGCCACGCGCTGGCGACCGCGCTGATGCGCCGCGTCGCGGCACGAAGCAGCCTCGCACCGATCGCGCCCGACGACGATTTCGCATCGATGGTGCCGTTTCCGGTTGCGGCGCGCGACCCCGAGGCACTGCGCCGCAGCCTCTTCGAACGCCACCGCATCGAAGTGCCGGTGACGACGCACGCCGGCCTCACCTTTGTTCGCGTCTCGGTTGCCGGCTACACGACCGAGGCCGAATTGCACGCGCTCGAAGAAGCGCTTCGAACCGCGCCGGCATAGCGCGCCTCGGCGCCACTCCCGCCGCGATCAACGAGCGCCGTCAGCGCTCGGGTATCCCGCCTCGGCAAGCGCCGCTTCGAGGCGCGGCACATCGCCTGCGAGCATGCGGACCTGGCGCACGAGGTGGGGGAATTCGCTATCGCGGGTCGACAGGATGTGCGGCGCGAGCGCCACCCGGCCCAGATCGCCGGCGAGTTGCTTCTGCCAGTACGGCACCGAGAAGACAGTGGGCACGAGGCTGAAGATCGCGCGCAGCGCAAGCGGCGTCACTCGAACGCCGCGGCGGGCGAGCGCTGCAAAGCCGTCCCGCACGGACCGCACCATGCGCGCCGTCCGCGCACGGTCGCGGCCGAGTCTGTCGCTGCCCCCGGCTGCAATGATCGCGGCGCCGGCGCCGACGATGAAGACAGCGTGCGTCGCCAACCACGCGACCGGATCGCGCTCGACCGCAACGACAAAGCCGGCGCCAGCGAGATCCTGCGCAACCGCCGCATGCCGATCGCCGCAGACGCCGATCATGGTCGTCTGCTGCGGAATCTCGTAGTAGGTCACGCCCGCTGCCGATCGCGTTCCGCCGACGCCCGGAAAGCCGAGCACCGCGCGGTCGGGCCCGATCGCGCGCACGACTGGCGCAGCCTGCGCCGCCAGGTTGGTCAGCGTCACGACGGTGCGCGCATCGATGCCGGCCACGACCGGCAGCGCCTCGGAAACCTTGTCGCCCGGCACGGCGAGGTAGGCAGTGTCCACGGCGGGAATGTCCGCGGCAGAGCCGACGACTTCGACTGCAGGCCTTGCGGTTGCCCCGGCCCGGCTCAGGCACACGCCCCGCGACCGCAGGCTTTCGAGTGCGGCGCCGCGCGCGAGCAGCCAGACACGATGGCCGGCCGCAGCCAGGCGGCCGGCATACACCTGCCCGATGACCCCGGCGCCGATCACGGCAACCGTGCGCATTCTTGTTGTCTGCGTCGGATTGGCGGCTGCACTCCCCGTATCGCCGCTGCGTTCAGTAAACGACCACCGATCGAATCGACTCCCCGCGCTCCATCAACTCGAAGCCGCGGTTGATGTCTTCGAGCTTCAGCGTATGCGTGATCAGCGGGTCGATCGCGATCTTGCCTTCCATGTACCAGTCGACGATCCGCGGCACATCGGTGCGCCCGCGCGCGCCGCCGAAGGCCGAGCCTTTCCAGACGCGGCCGGTGACGAGCTGGAACGGCCTCGTCGCGATCTCGGCGCCGGCCGGCGCGACGCCGATGATGATGCTCTGGCCCCAGCCCTTGTGGCAGCACTCGAGCGCCTGGCGCATCGTCGTCGTGTTGCCGATGCACTCGAAGCTGTAGTCGGC
>JBDHSE010000196.1:0-5703 GCA_039807955.1 Ideonella sp.
GGCCGCTTGTCGAAGCCGAGGAAGACGTCCTTGAACTGGTTCATCCCGGCGTTCGTGAACAGCAGCGTCGGGTCGTCGCCGGGGACGACCGGCGAACTCGCGACGACGGTATGGCCCTTGCTCTCGAAGAACTTCAGGAACGCGGTGCGGATTTCGGAGGCTTTCATGGTGTCGTGTGCTCAGTCGAAGACGGCCACGCCGTTGCGGCGCGCCGCGGCGGCAAGGTGGGCGTCCAGGGTCGCGAGCGCCGAGCGGCGCGCGAGCGCCAGCTCGAGATACGTCGCATCGTACGGGGTCAGGTCATGGTGCAGCGCGGCCGCGTAATGGTGGCGCACACCGGCGTCGATGCCACCGACCACTTCGACCGCATAGCCTTCGATGCGCTCGCACACCGCCGGCACATCCTTGTCGGCCAGCCGGCCGCGGCGCACCACGTTGCGCAGCGCATTTGCCACCTCCAGCGGCCAGATTGCCGGCACGAACAGCCGCGCGCCCTGCGCCTGCGGATGGCTCGCCGGCCGCGTCTCGTCGCGCAGCACCAGCGCCAGCATGTACGAACAGTCGACGACGATCACCGGCCGTTCACTTCCGGCCTTCGTGCACCCACTCGAGAATCTCCTCGCGGGTGATCGGGCCGCCGCGCTTTTCCATCTCGCGCCCGATCGCCTGCAACTCCGCGGCAATGCGGCGCCGGCGCTTGACCACCTCGGGCGGCACCTCGCTGATCGGCACGAGCTTGGCCACCGGCTTGTTGTGGCGCGTGATCACGATCTCGTCGCCCGCGGCGACGCGCGCGACGAGCGCCGACAGGTGCGTCTTGGCTTCGAACAGTCCGATGGTTTCCATACGGGCAACCCTGGCATCTGGTTGATTCAACCAGATTATATCGGCGGCGCCTCCTGCGGCCGCTGGCGGGGCGCCGATACTATCGCCCTCGCTGCCGTCGCAATTCGGAGCCTGCGCAATGACCGACACCTCCGTGCACCGCCCGATCGGCTTCATCGCCGCCCTGCTCCTCGCCGTCGGCCTCGCCGTTGGCGGCTTTCTCGTCGGCAAGGGGCTGGAGCGCTTTCGCAGCGCCGACCGCAGCATCACCGTCAAGGGCCTCGCCGAGCAGGATGTCGAGGCCGACTTCGCGATCTGGACGCTCGCCTTCCGCCGCGGCGGCAACGAGTTCGGCGCCGTGCAGAAGGCGCTCGCCGAAGACCGCGACCGCGTCGTCGCGTTTCTGAAGGCGCGCAAGTTCACGGAGGAAGAGATCGAGATCCGCCCGCTCGAAGTGCAGGACCTCTACGCCCGCGAATACGGCAGCAGCAACCAGCCGCTGCGCTTCCAGGGCACCGGCCGCGTGATCGTCAAGTCGGCGCGGCCGAAGGAAGTGGCCGCCGCGGCGCTCGCCGTCGACCCGCTGATCCAGGCCGGCGTGCAGCTCGGCGGCAGCGACAGCGGCATGTCCTTCGGCCCGCGCTACCAACTGCGCGGCTTCAACGAGATCAAGGCGCCGCTGCTCGCGCAGGCGACGAAGAACGCCCGCGAGCAGGCCGAGAAGTTCGCCGCCGACGCCGGCGCGAAACTCGGCGCGCTGCGTAACGCGAACCAGGGCGTGATCTCGATCGGCGACGGCGACGGCAACAACGGCGACGAGGGCAGCGCCAGGGTGAAACGGCTGCGGGTGGTGAGCACGTTCGAGTACACGCTGGAGTGATGCGGCTTGCGACGCTGGCGGCGCGTGTGGGCCGATCCGGTATGACACGTCGCCGCACTTTGCCGAACCCATAGCACCCACGAGCATGCCCCTTCGAGACGGCCTGTACGACCTGTTGCTGACGCAGGACCTGGAACGCCTGCTGTCCGGCATCACCGAAGCCGAGCGTGCCCTCCATCCGCTGCATGACGGCGCGACCGACTACCTCGTTGACAGCCTGGCGAGGCAACTCGGCGCGATGCTGGACGTGATTCCTGGCGAGGGCGCCGAGCAGGCCCAGCATCAACTGGCACTGGTCAACGAGATGCTGGTCTGGCTGCGCGGCCGGCTGCGCGATCTCGGTGACCACGCGCGACAAGAAGCAGCCGATGCCATCGACCTGATGGCACCACCGGCGCGCCTGCTGCAGGGCGTTCATCGTCGCGAGCCACGGCCCACGCCGCCCGAACTCGGGCTCGCCGTGCCGTGGCTGTTCACCGCCGGCAAAGGGTCGCCGTCGCTGCTGCAGGAGATTCGGCGCGAGCTTGCTTCGAGCGACCGCGTGGACATCCTCGTCAGCTTCATCACCGTTTCGGGCGTGCGCAAGCTGCAGGACGTGCTGCATCGGATCACCGCGCAGGGCGCGATCGGGAACGGCGATCCAGAGCCTCGCGCGCTGCGCCTCCGGATCCTCACGACCACCTACACCGGCGCCACCGAAGCGCGTGCGCTCGACGACCTCGCGCGCCTGCCGGGCTGCGAAGTTCGCGTCTCGCTCGACGGTCGCCGCACGCGGCTGCATGCCAAGGCGTGGATCTTCCACCGCGCCACCGGGTTCGGCTCCGCCTATATCGGCAGCGCCAACCTTTCGGGCGCAGCGTTGACCGGCGGCCTGGAGTGGACCGTGAAGCTCACGCAGCGCGGCCAGACGGCACTCTTCACGCGCGCCGAAGCGCACTTCGAAACGCTCTGGGCGGACAGCGAGTTCCAGCGCTACGACCCGGACGATGCGTCGCACCGCAAGGCGCTGGCCGACGCACTCGGGCGCGAGTCGCATGGCAGCACCGAAGGGCCGGTGACGCTCGGCTTCTTCGACCTGCAACCCAAGACCTACCAGCAGGACATGCTGGAGCAACTCGCCACCGAACGCGCACAGGGGCGATGGCGCAATCTGCTCGTCGCCGCGACCGGTACCGGCAAGACAGTCGTGGCCGCGTTCGACTATCGCTCCACCTGCCGAAGCATCGGCGGGCGGCCGCGGCTGCTCTTTGTCGCGCACCGCGAAGAGATCCTGAAGCAAGCCTTGCGCACCTACCGCGAGGTGCTGCGCGATCCTGATTTCGGCGAACTGCTGGCGGGCCAGCACCAGCCCGGGAGCGTGGACCACCTGTTCGCGACGATCGACAGCGTCACCAGCCGCCGGCTCGTCGCCTCGGCCGGTGCAGAGCACTGGCACACGGTCGTCGTCGACGAATGTCACCGTCTGGCGGCCAAGACCTTCGACAGCTTTGCGCGCGCGGTTCGGCCAACCGTCCTGCTCGGCCTGACCGCAACGCCGGAGCGCAGCGACGGAAATCCGCTTGCACCCTACTTCGACGCCCGTCCCGACGGCAACCCGGCCGTGGAACTTCGGCTGTGGCATGCCCTGGACCTGCAGTTGCTGGCGCCGTTCGAGTACTACGCCTGCGACGACGAGACCGACTTCTCCGCCGTGCCATGGGATCAGCCCGGCGAGCGCGATGCGGTCGATGCCCTCGTCACCGGCAACGACGCGCGCGCACGTCTCGTCGTCAAGGAATGGCAACGCCTGTCGTCCAACGCAGCAAAGTCGCGCGCGCTTGTCTTCTGCGTCTCGGTGGCGCACGCCGAGTTCATGACGAACTGGCTCAACCGCGCCGGCCTGCCGGCCGCCTGCGTCGTCGGGACGACCTCGGCCGACGAGCGTCGACGCGCTCCGCAACGGCTGGGGCGTGGCGAACTGTGCGCTCTGGTGACAGTGGACCTGTACAACGAAGGCATCGACCTGCCGATGGTCGATACCTTGCTGTTGCTGCGGCCGACGCAGAGCCCGGTGCTGTTCCAGCAGCAGCTGGGCCGCGGCCTGCGCCTGGCCAGCGGCAAGGAAAGCTGCCTCGTGCTGGATTTTGTCGGCCAGCATCGCGCCGACTTTCGCTTCGACCGCCTGCTCTCGGGCCTGACCGGCATGACGCGACGCGAACTGCTCGACGGGGTCGAGAACGGTTTCGGCCACTTGCCACCTGGCTGCCACATCCACCTCCAGAAGCAGACGCGCGAGCAGGTGCTGCGTGGCCTGCGCGCACTGACGATGCAGAACTGGCGGCGCATGAAGACCGAGTTGCAGACCTACGCGGCGCTGCGCGGCAGGCGGGCGGTGCGCCTGGGTACCTTCTTGCACGACCAGTCGCTGGATCTCGAGGACGTGTACCGCGCAGGCACCGGACAGGGTCGCAGCGGATGGACGGCGCTGAGGCGGGACGCGGGCTTGATCGCTGCAGAAGCCGGTCCTGAGGAGGCTTACTTCAGCCGTCGCGCCGCCGACCTGCTGCACATCGACGATCCGGATCGTTTGCGCGTCCTGGAAGAACTGCCGACCTGGGTACGAACAGGTCTGCGGAGCGGCGATGAACGGGATGCCCGACTGCTCCAGATGCTGGCCTATCAGATCGATGGCCGGCACGAGCAGACCGGTACGCCGGAAGCATTCCTGCATCGTCTCGCGACCGAACCCGACGTGGTGGACGAACTCACTCAACTCGGGGACCTGCTTCGCTCACGCAGCACGCTCGCCTCCAAACCACTGCCTGGGCTCGAAGACCTGCCGCTGACCCTGCATGCGGGATATGCGATCCGCGAAGTCCTCACCGCCGTCGGATGGCTGACTGCGGAACGACGTGCGCCGTTTCAGGCCGGCGTGCTGGCACTGGCAGCGCGCCAGACCGAACTGCTTTTCGTGACGCTGGACAAGAGCGAGGGCTACCACGACCGCATCGCGTATCACGACTACGCGATCAGCCCCGACCGCTTCCACTGGCAAACGCAGTACAGCGCCGGCCCGGACACGCCGGCCGGACGGCGCTACCTGCAAGGCACAACGAACGGCTGGCAGTTCCAGCTTTTCGTGAGGACGCGCAAGGGCGACCCGTACCGGGCATGCGGTCCGGTCACGTTGGAACAGTGGGAAGGCGATCGACCGATGAACATCACGTGGCAGCTGCACGTTGCGTTGCCAGCACGCTTGTTTGCCGAGTTCAGCGTGCTGCGCGGGGCATAGGTTCGACGCAAGCCGACCCCAACCCCGTCAGCACGACCGGTTCGTTGTACCCTCGCTCGATGGCGTGTGTGCACCACCCGCCGCACGCAACGGCTCGATCTGACGGAGACCCCGACATGGACACGAAGACCTCCCCCCTCGCCGCGTTGAAGGACGCAAGCCTGCTGCGAACCGACGCGCTGGTCGGCGGCGCCTGGCTGCGCGGCAGCCGGCGATTCGACGTGACCGACCCGGCGACCGGCGCGAAGCTCGCCGATGTCGCCGACCTCGGCGTGGACGAAACGCAGGCCGCGATCGACGCCGCCGCGCGCGCCCTGCCCGCCTGGCGCGCGAAACCGGCCAAGGAGCGCGGCGCGATCCTGATGGCGTGGTTCCGGCTGATGCACGAGCATGCCGACGACCTCGCGCGGATCATGACCGCCGAGCAGGGCAAGCCGCTGGCCGAGGCGCGCGGCGAGGTGCTCTACGGCGCGAGCTTCATCGAGTGGTTCGCGGAGGAAGGCAAGCGCGTTTACGGCGAGACGATCCCCGCCACATCGCCCGACAAGCGCTACCTCGTCATCAAGCAGGCGATGGGCGTGTGCGCGGCGATCACGCCGTGGAACTTTCCGATTGCGATGATCACGCGCAAGGTCGGGCCAGCACTGGCGGCGGGCTGCCCGGCGATCGTCAAGCCTGCGGGGCAGACGCCGCTGTCGGCCCTCGCGGTCGCCGAACTCGGCCAGCG
>JBDHSE010000197.1:0-5639 GCA_039807955.1 Ideonella sp.
GCGGCGCGAAGATCAGGCACGACAGGAAGCGCTCGAACGGGTCGCGCCGGATGAAGAGCCGAAAGCGCTGGCGCTCGTCCAAGTGCAGGATGCCGATCGCGGTGCGCAGCAGGTGCTCTTCGCTGGTCTGGAACAGCTCGTCGCGCGGATACGTCTCGAGGATGTGGGCGAGCGCCTTGCCGGTGTGGCCGCCGGCCGGCAGCCCGGCTTGCGCGACGACGTTGGCGATCTTGCGCCGCAAGAGCGGAATCTGCGACGGGCTCGCGTTGTACGCGGTCGAGGTGAAGAGGCCGAGGAAGCGGTCCTCGCCGCAGACCTCGCCATCGGCGCCGAAGCGCTTGACGGCGATGTAGTCGAGGTAGCCGGGGCGGTGCACCGTCGAACGCGCGGTCGCCTTCGTGACGACGAGCAGCTCGGGCCGGCGCGCGTAGGCGCGCACCTCGGGCGGCAGCGCGGCGAAGCCCGAGGCGACGACCTTGGCGTGCGCCGGGTCGGTCTCGCGCAGGATGCCGAGGCTGGAATCGGCGACGATGCGCAGCGTATCGACGCCGTCTTGCACGACGAGGTCGTGCGAGCGGCTGCCGAGGAAGGTGAAGTGGTTGTCGGCGAGCCAGGCGAGGAACGCGCGGCCTTCGTCGAGCTCGGCGGCCGGCACCGGCAGCTTCTGCGCCGCGAGGCCGTCGATGATCGCGAGCACCCGCGCGCGCATCGCCGGCCAGTCCTCGACCGCGTGGCGGACGTCGCCGAGCACGCGAACGAGGTCCTCGCTCAGCGCCTCGAGCAGCGCCGCGTCGGGCACCCGATCGACCTCGACGTGGATGAACGACTCGCGCCGCGCCGCCGGGTCCGCCGCGTCGGCAAGCCCCGCGAGCGTGCCGTCGGCGCCGCGCGCGACGGCCAGCACCGGATGGATGATGAGGTGCAGCGTCAGCCCGTGGCGGTTGACCTCCATCGTGACGGTGTCGACGAGGAAGGGCATGTCGTCGTTGACGATCTCGACGATCGTGTGCGTCGACTGCCAGCCGTGCTCGGCAACACTCGGGTTGAACGCACGCACCCGCACCTTGCCCGGCTCGCGCCGGCGCGCGAAGTTCCAGTGCGACAGCAGCGCGCCGTAGAGGTCCTGCACCTCGCGCTCGGCCAGATCCTCCGGATCGACCTGGCCGAAGTACTGCCGCGCAAAGGCCTCGAGCACGTCGCGCTGGTCGGCGCCGAGCTTGGCGCGCAGCAGCGCGACGACCTGCTCCAGACGTTCGGATTGCGGCCCGCTCTCGCTCGATGGGATCGGCATGTTCGTCTCCGTTGTCCGCGGCCCTTCGGCTGCCAGGGCACGCATGCCGCGCCGCGACGCGGCGGCGGCTGCGTCGTAATTTACCCCTGAAGCGGCGCCGCCCGCTTGGGCTTGCGAAACGTCCACCACGGCAGGACGCGGCGCAGCGAAAGCACTTCGCCGCAGTCGCCGGCCTCGTAGCCCGGCAGGGTGTTCAGCTGCTCGCGCCATTGCGCGCTGTGCAGCAGTTCGAGCAGGGCCTGCACCTGCGGCAGCGCGAGCGCGTGCTGCAGCGTGACGAGGAAGTACTGCTCCTGCACGAGCGGCACGAAGCCCATGCCGCGCGCGCGCGCCGCGGCCTCGATGCCGAGCGCGGCATCGGCGCTGCCGCTGGCGACCGCCTCGGCGGCCGAACGGTGCGAGGGTTCGGTGCGGTCGTAGCCGGCGATGTGGCCCGAGTCGATCTTCTGCGCCGCGAGCAGCTCGTCGAGGACGACGCGCGTGCCGGTGCCGCGCGCCCGATTCGCGAAGCGGATGCCGTGGCGGCACAGATCTGCGAGCAGCGTGATCTCCTTGGGGTTGCCGGGCGCGACGATCAGCCCCTGCGTGCGCCGCGCGAAGGCGACGAGCTTGTGGCGGCCGGGTTTCAACATGCCACGGTAGACGCGCGCCGTCGGCGAACGCAGCGGCGATTCGACGAGCGCGTGAAACCCCGCCATCAGGCAGCGCCCGTCGTTGAGCGCAGCGAGCGCATCGACGCTGCCCGAAAAGCCGATGTCCAGATGCAGCCGGTGGCGTTGCAGCGCGAGCGTGCGCAGCAGCGGCAGCGCGTCGTCGTGGCTGGCGACGATCGGGATCACGCCGGCGCCGTCGTCGAAGGCGATCGCAAACGCCTGCTCGAGCTCGGCGCGCAACGCCTCGATCTGCGGCGCTAGGCGCGCCTGCGCGCGGCGCTCGGCCCACAAGAGCTTCTCGCCGAACGCTGACAGCACGGCCGGGCGGCCCTTGTTCCAGACGACGAGCGTCTGCCCGAGTTCGTGCTCCCAGCGCTTGAGCTCGCCCCAGACATGGCGGTACGACAGCTCGAGGCGGCGCGCCGCGCCGTTGATCGAGCCGCTGTCGTGCACCGCCGCGAGCAGCGCGAGCAGCGGATGGTGCAGCTCCGGATGCCGCGGCTCGACGCCGACAAGGCTGTAGGTCAGGTTCACTCTATGCATGACGGTTCATATGGTCGGGCGCGGAATCGCCATCGAAAATGGCGCGAGCCAGAGCCTAACCCGATGAGTGCATTTGCCGAGAGCTTCCACACCGCCGCCCGCCTGATCCTGCATGCCGATTCGGTCCTGGTTCATACCGTCGCCCTCTCGCTCGCCGTCAGCGGCAGCGCGACGCTGATCGCCTCCGCGCTCGGCCTCGCGTTCGGCGCCTGGATGGCGGTCGCGCACTTCCCCGGCCATCGGCAGCTGACGCTCGTCGTCAACACCATGCTCGCGCTGCCGGCGGTCGTCGTCGGCCTCGTCGTCTACCTGCTGCTGTCGCGCAGCGGGCCGCTCGGCGCGTTCGGCATCCTGTTCACGCCGGCTGCGATGGTCGTCGCGCAGACCATCCTCGTGCTGCCGATCATCGTCGCCCTCACCCGCCAGCTCGTCGCCGACGCGCTGCGCGACGGCGGCGACCAGCTGCTGTCGATGGGCGCGCGGCCGCTGACCTGCGCGCTCCTGATGCTGCTGCACAGCCGCTGGGCGGTGCTGACGGTGCTGATCGCCGCCTTCGGCCGCGCGATCTCCGAAGTCGGCGCGGTGATGATCGTCGGCGGCAACATCGAAGGCTTCACGCGGGTGATCACGACGACGATCGCGCTCGAGACGAGCAAGGGCGACCTGCCGCTGGCGATGGCACTCGGCATCGTGCTGCTCGTCGTCGTCGCCGCGCTCAACGTGCTGCTCGGCCTCAGCCGCCGCGGCGGCCAGGGTTCGGCGCTCGCGGGGGTGCGGTGATGCTGATCGCGCTCGACGACGTCTCGGTGCGCTTCGGCGACGTGCGGGCGCTCGATGGCGTCACCATGCGCGTCGAGCGGGGCGACTTCATCGCCCTCGTCGGCCCCAACGGCTCGGGCAAGACGACGCTGCTGCGCACGCTGCACGGCCTGCTGAAGCACAGCGGCAGGCGCAGCGTCGGCGCCGGCTCCGCGCGCCAGGCGATGGTCTTCCAGCGCCCGTTCGTGATCCACCTGTCGGTCAGGAACAACCTGCATCTGGCGCTCTGGCTCGCCGGCGTGCCGCGTGCGATGTGGAACGAGCGCAGCGCCGATGCGCTGCGCCGCGTCGATCTGCAGGGGCTCGAGCAGCGGCCGTCGCGCGCGCTGTCGGGCGGCCAGCAGCAGCGCCTCGCGCTCGCCCGCGCCTGGGCGGTGAAGCCGCAACTGCTGTTCCTCGACGAGCCGACGGCGAGCCTCGACCCGACCGCCAAGCACGAGGTCGAGGAGGTGCTCGCGGGCTTTGCCGCCGACGGCATGACGCTCGTGATGAGCACCCACAACCTCGGCCAGGCCAAGCGCCTCGCGAGCCGCGTGATCTACCTCGAGGCCGGCGTGATCCACGCCGACCTGCCGACACAAGAGTTCTTCAACGGCCGGCTGCAAGGGCCGGCGCAACGCTTCCTGAAAGGAGAAATGGTATGACCTCACGATTCGATCTCGCGCCGTTCGCGTCGCGCGGCCGCCGCGCCGCACTCGGCCTCGCGCTCGCCGCCGCCGCGCTGCTGCCGTTCGCGGCGCAGGCGCAGGACAAGACGATCGTCATGTCCTCGACGACGAGCACCGAGCAGTCGGGCCTCTTCGCGCACCTGCTGCCGGCGTTCACGAAGGCGACCGGCATCACGGTGCGCGTCGTAGCGCAAGGCACCGGCCAGGCGCTCGACATGGGCCGCCGCGGCGACGCCGACGTGCTCTTCGTCCACGACAAGGCGGCCGAGGAGAAGTTCATCGCCGAGGGTTGGGGCCTGCCGCGGCGCGACGTGATGTACAACGACTTCGTCATCGTCGGCCCGAAGTCCGACCCGGCCGGCATCAAGGGCAACGACGTTGTCGAGGCGATGAAGAAGCTCGCCGCGACGAAGTACGAATTCGTCTCGCGCGGCGACCGCAGCGGCACGCACGCCGCCGAGTTGCGGTTCTGGAAGATGGCCGGCATCGACGCGCCGGAGAAGACCGTTCCCGGCTACAAGGCGTGCGGCTGCGGCATGGGGCCGGCGCTCAACATCGCGTCGTCGAGCAACGCCTACCTGCTGACCGACCGCGGCACCTGGCTGTCGTTCAAGAACCGCGGCGACCTCGGGATCCTCGTCGAGGGCGACAAGCGGCTCTTCAACCAGTACGGCGTGATCGTCGTCAACCCGGCCAAGCATCCGAACGTGAAGAAGGATCTGGCACAGGCGTTCGCCGACTGGGTCGTCTCGCCCGAGGGGCAGGCGACGATCGCGTCGTACAAGGTGAGCGGCGAGCAGTTGTTCTTCCCGAACGCGAAGCCGCAATGATGCGCGCCGCACTCGCAGCGATCGTGATGAGCCTCGTCGCGATCGGCGCCCGGGCGGCACCGGAAGAGGTCGTCGTCTTCGCCGCCGGCAGCCTGCGCGCGGCGATGACCGAAGTCGCGAAGGCGTTCGAGGCGTCGGATGCGCAGGCGCCGGTCAAGCTCGTGTTCGGCGCTTCGGGGCTGCTGAAGGACCGGATCGCCGAGGGCGAGCGCGCCGACGTCTTCGCGTCGGCCAACATGGCGCATCCCGAGGCGCTGGCGAAAGTGGGCAAGGCGTCGCCGGTGCAACGCTTCGCGCGCAACACGCTGTGCGCGCTCGTCTCGCCCAAGCTGGACGCGACGCCCGCGACGCTCGTCGACACCATGCTCGACCCGGCCGTCAAGCTCGGCACCTCGACGCCGAAGGCCGACCCTTCGGGCGACTACGCGGTGCAGATGTTCGAGCGCGTCGAGCAGCAGGGCCGCAAGGGCGCGTTCGCCGCGTTGAACGGCAAGGCGCTGCACCTCACCGGCGGGCCGAACTCGCCGCCGCCGCCGAAGGACAAGAGCGTCTATGGCGTGCTCGTCGCCGAGGGCAAGGCCGACATCTTCATCACCTACTGCACGAACACGCTGGTCGCGGTGGCCGAGCAGCCGGGGTTGAAGTCGGTCGCGGTGCCGGAGGCGATCAACGTCGGCGCCGACTATGGCGTCGCCGTGATCGGCGGCTCGGCGTCGGGGCAGCGCTTCGCCGCGTTCCTGCTCGGCTCGCCGGGCCAGGCGATCCTCGCGCGGCACGGCTTCGCGCCGCGCTGAAGCGCGCCGGCGCCGGCGGCCAGCGCGGGTGCCGGCGCCGC
>JBDHSE010000198.1:0-5620 GCA_039807955.1 Ideonella sp.
CCGCGTCAGGCCATCTGGCTGATCGTGCGGCGGAAGCGGCCGAGCGCGACGCCGAAGAACAGCGCGCCGATCGCCGCCAGCGCGAGCAGTTGCGGCCAGACGATCTGCAGGCCCGCACCGCGGAACAGGATCGCCTGGCCGGCGATCGTGAAGTGGGTGGTCGGCGCGGCGAGCATGAGGTTTTGCACCAGCAGCGGCATGCTCTCGCGCGGCGTGCTGCCGCCCGAGAGCATCTGCAGCGGCAGCAGGACGAGGATCAGCAGCAACGCGAACTGCGGCATCGAGCGCGTCATCGTCGCCATGAAGATGCCCATCGCGGTGGTCGCGAACAGGTGCAGCGCGGTCGTCAGCAGGAAGAGCGCCGTCGAGCCCTCGACCGGCACGCCGACCAGGCCCTTGACGACGAACTGCAGCGACGCCGCCACCGCAACCACCACGACGAGCCCCATGGCCCACACCTTGGACAGCATGATCTCGGCCGGCGTCACCGGCATCGCCAGCAGGTGCTCGATCGTGCCGTGCTCGCGCTCGCGGATCAGCGCCGCGCCGCACAGCAGGATCGACACCATCGTCACGTGGTTGATGAGCTGCGTCATCGCGCCGAACCAGCCCTTGTCGAGCGTCGGGTTGAAACGCGCGCGCAGCGCCAGCTCGACCGGCGCCGCCGCGCTGCCCTTGTGGCGTTGCACGAAGGCGGCGATCTCGCCCTGCACGATCTGCTGGATTGCCCCGGCGCCGTTGAAGGCCTGCGACATGCGCGTCGCGTCGACGTTCAACTGCAGCGCCGGGGCGCGCCCGGCGAGCACGTCGCGCTGGAAGTTCACCGGGATCACCAGCGCGAAGGTGTAGATGCCGGCGTCCATGCCGCGGTCGAGCTGCTGCAGGCTGATCATCGACGGCGGCATGAAATGCGGCGGATAGAAGGCGGCTGCGATGCGCGCGGACAGCGGCGAGACGTCCTCGTCGACGATCGCGATCGGCGCGCGGTTCAGCGTCTCGGGCATCGAGCGCGCGCCCGAGTAGACCGAGAAGCCGAACATGAAGACGATCAGCACCAGCATCGCCGGGTCGCGCCACAGGCCCCACAGTTCCTTGATGCCCAGGTGCCAGATGTTGACGAGCGTGCGGCGCATCAGCGTTCCTGCTTCTTCAGCAGCGCGATCGACAGCAGCAGAATCACCGGCACCGCCAGCGCCAGCGCGCGCAGCGAGCCGCGCAGCTCGTCGAACCCCAGCGCCTTGTTGAAGACGCCGCGGCTGATGTCGATGAAGTGCGTGGCCGGGTAGACGCTGCCGATGGCGCGGCCCACGCCGTCCATCGAGGCGACCGGGTCGAGCAGGCCGGAATACTGCGTTGCCGGGATGATCGAGCCGATCATCGCGAGGAACATCGCCGCCACCTGGCTGCGCGTGAAGCTCGACGCGAGCAGGCCGATGCCGGTGGCGCAGATCACGTACAGCAGCGCGCCAATCAGCAGCACGGTGAAGCTGCCGGTGACGGGGACGCCGAACACCGTCACCGACAGCAGCACCATCAGCAGGAAGTTCAGCATCGCGAGCAGCACGTAGGGCAGCTGCTTGCCGAGCAGGAACTCGCTGCGCGTCACCGGCGTGGTGTAGAGGTTGAGGATCGAGCCCAGCTCCTTCTCGCGCACCACGGCCAGCGCGCCGAGCATCGCCGGGATCATCATCAGCAGGATCGGGATCACCGCCGGCACCATCGCCGGCAGGCTCTGCACGTCGGGGTTGTAGCGAAAGCGCGTCTCGATGCTCGCCGGCGCGACGCCCGCCGCATTGCCGGTGCTGGCCAGCGCGCGCTCGGCGAGCCAGCCCTGGTGCATGCCCTGCACGTAGCCGGCGACGGTCTCGGCGCGCGCCGGCATCGAGCCGTCGATCCAGGCGCCGATCTGCACCGGCGTGCCGCGCCCGATGTCGCGCCCGAAGCCGGGCGGGATCTCGAGCGCGAGCGCAAGCTCGCCTTCGCGCATGCGGCGGTCGAGCGCGGCGCTGTCGGCGAGCGGCGGCCGCTCGATGAAGTAGCGCGAGCCCGACAGGTTGTCGATGTACTCGCGGCTGGCCGCGGTCTGGTCGCGGTCGAGCACCGCGAACGAGAGGTCCTCGACGTCCATGCTGATGCCGTAGCCCATCACGAACATCAGGATCAGCGAGCCGACCAGCGCCAGCGTGAAGCGCACCGGGTCGCGCGCGAGTTCGAGCGACTCGCGCCAGCTGTAGCTGAGCAGGCGCTGCAGGCTCGAGCGCAGCGGGCGCGCCGCCTTCGCCGCCGGCGTCGGGTCAAGCACGACGGCGGCAGGTGCCGCGCCCGCCGTCGCTGCCTCGGCTGCCGGTGCACTCTGCGCACTGCCTCCGGCCTCGACCAGATAGCCGATGAAGGCCTCTTCCAGCGTCGCCGCGCCACGCTTCTTCACCAGCGCCGCCGGCGCATCGCTGTCGAGCACGCGCCCGGCGTGCATCATCGACATGCGGTCGCAGCGCTCGGCCTCGTTCATGAAGTGGGTCGAGATGAAGATCGTCACGCGATCGCGCCGCGACAGCTCGGCGAGCAAGCGCCAGAAGGCGTCGCGCGCGACCGGATCGACGCCCGAGGTCGGCTCGTCGAGGATCAGCAGCTCGGGCTTGTGCACCATCGCGACCGCCAGCGACAGGCGCTGGCGCATGCCCAGCGGCAGGCGCTCGGGCAGGCTCGCGCGCACGCCGCCGAGGCCGAAGCGCTCGACCATCTCGTCGACGCGCGCACCGATCCCGGCCTCGGGCACGTGAAAGAGGCGCGCGTGCAGCACCAGGTTTTGCTGCACCGTCAGCTCGCCGTAGAGCGAGAAGGCCTGCGACATGTAGCCGACGCGCCCGCGCGTGGCCAGGTCGGCCGCGTCCACCGGCTGGCCGAAGAGCCTCGCCTCGCCCTCGCTCGCCTCGAGCAGGCCGGTCAGCATCTTCATCGTCGTCGACTTGCCGCAGCCGTTGCTGCCGAGGAAGCCGAAGATCTCGCCGCGGCGGATGCGCAGGCTGACATGATCGACGGCGGTAAAGCCGCCGAAGCGCATCGTCAGGCCCTCGGCTTCGATCGCGATCTCGTCACCCGCCTGCAGCGGCGGGATCGTCACCGGCTCGTGGCCGCGCCGCTTCTCCTCGGGCAGCAGGCGGATGAAGGCGGCCTCGAGCGAATCGCTGCCGGTGCGCGCGAGCAGCTCGGCCGGCGTGCCGGTGGCCAGCACGCGGCCGGCGTCCATGCTGACGATCCAGTCGAAGCGCTGCGCCTCGTCCATGTAGGCGGTGGCGACCAGCACGCTCATGCCGGGCTGGCCTGCGCGGATGTGGGCGATCAGGTCCCAGAACTGCGCGCGCGCGAGCGGGTCGACACCGGTGGTCGGCTCGTCCAGGATCAGCAGCTCGGGGTCGTGGATCAGCGCGCAGCACAGCCCGAGCTTTTGCTTCATGCCACCCGAGAGCTTGCCGGCGGGCCGCTCGAGGAAGGGGTGCAGCCCGGTGCGGCGCGTCAGCTCGTCGATGCGGCGGCGCCGCTCGGCCGCATCGTGACCGAACAGACGGGCGAAGAACTGCAGGTTCTCCTCGACCGACAGCGTCGGGTACAGGTTCTTGCCCAGGCCCTGCGGCATGTAGGCGATGCGCGGGCACACCAGGCTGCGATGGCGGGGCGAGGCCATGTCGCCGCCGAGCACCTCGATGCGGCCCTGCTGCAGCGCGCGCGCGCCGGCCACCAGCGCCAGCAGGCTCGACTTGCCGACGCCGTCGGGCCCGATCAGGCCGACCATGCGGCCGGCCGGGAACTCGAGCGTCACGTCGTCCAGCGCCAGCGTCTTGCCGTAGCGCAGCTTCAGGCCCTGCGAGCGCGCGACCGCGCTCGGCTCGCTCGGCGTCACGCGGCTACTCCGGCACGCGCACCGCGAGCGACGCCGGCCACTCGCGCGACGCGTCGGTGCGCACCCAGGCCATGCCGGGCAGGCCGGTCTTCACCTGCGTCAGATGCTTCATCAGCAGTTCGCGGTCGATCTGCGCGCGCACGCGAAACATCAGCTTCTCGCGCTCGCTCGCCGTCTCGACCGTCTTCGGCGTGAACTGCGCACTCGCCGAGACGAAGGACACGCGAGCCGGGATCACATACTGGGGCGCGGCGTCGAGCACGATGCGCACCTCGCTGCCGATCGCCAGCCGCCCGGCGTCGGCCGCGGGCAGGAAGAAGGTCATGTAGACGTCGGACAGGTCCACGAGGTTGAGCACCTTGCCGCCGGCCGGCACGACCTCGCCGATGTTGGCCACGCGGTACTGCACCCGCCCCGCCAGCGGCGCCTTCAGCGTGCTGTCGGCGATCTCGGACTCGATGCGCGCCAGCGCCGCCTCGCCCGCCGCCACCGCGGCCTGTGCGCCGGCCACCTGCGAGCGCGCGGCGTCGATCGCGGCCTGCGCCGCCTTCTCCTGCGCGCGCGCGGCGTTCGTCGCGGCCTCGGCGCTCCTCATGCTCGCGAGGTCGTTGTCCAGGTCCTGCCGCGGCCACATGCCCTGCGCCGCCAGCGTCTTGGACCGTTCGTACTTCGCGCGTGCCGCGGTCAGCGTGGCTTCGTGCTGCGCGATGGCCGCCAGCGCGCTTTGGCGGTCGCTCTCGCGCGCCGCGACCTGCGCCTGCGCGGTGGCAACCGCCGTCTTCGCCTGCGCGATCTGTGCCCTGGCCTCGTCGCGTTGGGCGTTCAGCACATCGACCTGGATGTGCGCGAGCGGCTGCCCCTTCGCGACGAAGTCGCCTTCGCGCACCAGCACGTCCTGCAACCGGCCGCCGGTCTTGGCGGCGATGTCGATCTCGGTCGCTTCGATGCGGCCGTTGCTGCCGATGAAGCCTTCGCCCGGTGCGCGGGAATCGAATCGCCCCCACGCGTAATACGCCGCCGCCGCGACGGCGACGGCTGCAACAGCCAGCAGGGCCCCGCGTTTCCAGTCGATCTGCATCCGGCTCCTCGGCTCGACACGATGGCTAGGGATACTAGCCGACGGCCCCCCGGGGCCCGATCGCCGCCCGCGCCGCGTCGAGACGTGCCCCTTCTGTCCATTCAGCGCGCGAGTCTTGTCGAACGCAGCGCGTGCGAGTTGTCGCCAGCGCAATGATGCGGCACACAAGGCTGTCCGCGAGGCGGTTTCCTCGGGACAATGGGCTTCACCGCACGAGACGTGTCCGTCGTGGCTTCGGCACGCCTACAGGAGGTGCCCAGTGCATCGACCAGTGCAGGCATGCACCATCCCCGACGCCGCCACAAGCGACGCGGAGCTGCCGATCACGGCGCCCCGGCGCGTTGTCGATGAGCCGCGGCGGGGCGGCGCGGACATCACCGCCGATGACGATGGCTTCGATGCCGGGCGATCGCCCGGCCGTCTTCGCCGGCCGGTGCGGCAACGGCGCGGCGTGAATGGAGGACACATCATGGGCAGCAGGCTTTACTTGTTCGCGTGGGTCGCGCTCGCGCTGTTGCCGTCCGCGCTGGCGGCCCAGGACCTGACGCGCGCCGAACGCCTGTTCGAACAGCATTGCGCGGTGTGCCACGGCTCCGACCGCGGCGGCTACATCGCGCCGGCGCTGAACCGCGACGAGACCAGGC
>JBDHSE010000199.1:0-5554 GCA_039807955.1 Ideonella sp.
AACTACGGCGGCGACGGCGCCTACCTCGCCGTCTACCTGACCGACGCCAAGGGCGCCTACGCCGGCACGCTGTGGGTCGCCGGCGGCAAGGCGAAGTACTACAAGAACCTGGCCGACTGGAACCGGCTGTCGGCCGGCGACGCCAGGCGGCTGGCCGGCGTCACCGGCGCCAGCGTCGGCGCCGGGCGCACGCTGAAAGTGACGGCCGACCTCGCCGACGCGCTGATCGACGCCGGCTACGAGATCCGCGTCGACGCCGCGGTCGAGGACATGCGCGACAGCCCGTCCGAGCTGCGCGTCCCGCTCACGAGCGCCAACGCCGGCAAGCCGCAGCCCGGCAAGCAGTACGTGCAGGCGCTGACCTTCTCGTTGCAGTGAAGGCGCGGCCAGCATGAGCTGGAGACAGATCCACCGCTGGCTCGGCCTCACCGCCGGCACGCTCACGCTGGTGCTCGGCCTTTCCGGCACGCTGCTCGCGTTCGACCCGCTGCAGCAGGCCTGGCTCGCGCAGCCGGCGGCGCCGGAGCTCGACGCCGCGACGCTCGTCGATCGCGTTACGCACAGCGTGCCCGGCGCGCAGGAGGTTCGCCGTCTGCCGTCGGGCGGCATCGTCGTCTTCGGCTTCGACGGCGACCAGGCGCAGGCCTCTTACGTCGACCCGGCCGACGGCCGCGTGATCGGCGCCTACCGGCCGTCGGCGCTGCCGCGCTGGGTGAAGAACCTGCACCGCGCGCTGCTGCTCGGCGACGCCGGGCGCTGGGGCGCGGCCGGCGTGGCGCTGGCGATGGCGCTGCTGTCGGCGTCCGGCCTCGTGCTACTGCTGCGCCGAATGGGTGGCTGGCGGCAGTTCACGGCGCGCGTGCGCGGCACGCTCGCGCAGCGCCTGCACGTCGTCACCGGCCGCGTCGTGCTGGTGCTGCTGTTGCTGAGCTCGATCACGGCGCTGACGATGAGCAGCGCGACGCTCGGCCTCGTTTCGCTCGACGCCGGCGACGAGCCCGAGGCGGTGTCGGTCGCGAACGGCCGGCCGGCGCTGCCCGGCGCGCAACTGGCCGCGTTGCAGCAACTGCCGGTGCAGCGCCTGAAGCGGCTCGGCTTTCCCGACCCGCTCGATCCGACCGACACCTGGCAGCTCGCGACGCGCGACGGCAGCGGCGCGATCGACCGCTATTCGGGCCGGCTGATCGGCTGGCAGGATGCGACGCTCGCGCAGCAGGTCAACGACTGGGCCGTCGTACTGCACACCGGCGAAGCGGCGTGGCCGTGGGCGCTGGTGCTGGGCATCATGGGCGCGAGCGTCGTGCTGTTCTGGGTCTCGGGCGTCGTCATCTGGTGGCTGGGGCGGCGGCTCGCGCCGCGCATCGCCGGCAACAGCGCGCTGGCCGAAGCCGACGCGCTGATCTTCGTCGCCAGCGAAGGCGGCACGACCTGGGGTTTCGCGCAGACGCTGCACGACGCGCTCGTGCGCGCCGGCCATCGCGTGCACAGCGCGCCGCTCGAACGCTTCGAGACCACGGCGGCGGCGCGCGTTGTCTTCGTGCTCGCCGCGACCTACGGCGACGGCCAGCCGCCGGCGCACGCGCGCGACGCGCTGGCGCGCATCGCGCGGCTCGACGCCGGCGCCGCGCGCGTCGCCGTGCTCGGCTTCGGCGACCGCCAGTTCCCGGCCTTTTGCGCCTATGCGCAGGAGATCGACCGGCTGCTTCGCGCGCGCGGCTGGTCGACGCTGCTCGCACTCGAATGCATCCACCGGCAATCGGCGCAGCAGTTCGCGCGCTGGGGCGAGGCGCTGGCCGCGATGCTGGGCGAATCGATCGCGCTGCAGCACGTGCCGGCGCTGCCGCCGACGACCGAACTCACGCTCGTCTCGCGCCGGGACTACCCCGGTGTCGACGGCCAGCGCGCGGCGATCCTGCGCTTTCGCTGGCCCGAGCAAAGCCGGCTGGCGCGCTGGCGCGGCCGCGGTCTCGCGCGATTCGAGGCGGGCGACCTGATCGCGATCGTTCCGCCCGGCGGCGTGCCGCGCTACTACTCGCTAGCGTCGAGCACGCCAGACGGCTTCGTCGAGATCTGCGTGCGCCAGATCCCCGGCGGCCTGTGCTCGACGCATCTGCTGCAACTGCAGCCGGGCGGCAGCGTCGCCGCGTACATCCGCGCCAACCCCGGCTTCGCGCTGCCGCGCGCACCGAGCAGCGTGGTGCTGATCGGCGCCGGCACCGGCGTTGCGCCGCTCGCCGGTTTCATCCGCCGCAACCGGCGGCGCACGCCGATGCATCTGTTCTTCGGCGGCCGCGACCCGGCGCGCGACTACTACTTCGGCGCCGACATCGAGCGCTGGCGCGACCAGGGGCAGCTCGCGAGCGTGCAGACCGCGTTCTCGCGCGTCAGCGGCGGTGGCGGCTACGTGCAGGACGCGCTGCACCGCCACGCCGACCGCCTGCGCGAACTGTTCGCCGCCGGCGCGATCGTGCGCGTCTGCGGCAGCCACGCGATGGCGCGCGGCGTCGCCGGCGCACTCGACGCCGTGCTCGCGCCGCTGCGCCTCTCCGTGCAGCAACTCAAGGCGCAGGAACGCTATGCCGAAGACCTGTTCTGATCGCGCCGGGCGCAGCACGCTGCACGGCCCGACGATGGGTACGCGCTGGTCGGCGACGATCGATGCCGATGCGGCGCTCGACCTGCCGGCGCTCGAGCGCGATCTCGCCGCGGCGGTCGGACAGGTCGATGCCCAGATGTCGCCGTGGAAGCCCGACAGCAGCCTGACGCGCCTGAACCGCGCCGCGGTCGGCGCCTGGGTCGAGCTGCCGCAAGAGATGCAGCAGGTGCTCGCCTGCGCGCTCGACATCGAGCGTCTGAGTGGCGGCGCGTTCGACGCCGGTGTCGGCGCGCTCGTCGATGCCTGGGGCTTCGGCGCGCCGCGCGACGCGCCCGACGCGGCGGCGATTCGCAGCGCGCGCGAAGCAAAGCGGCCGGCGACGCACGCCAGCCTCGAACTCGACCTCGCCGCGCAGCGCGCGCGCAAGCACGCGCCGCTGCAGATCGACCTCTGCGGCATCGCCAAGGGCTACGCCGTCGACCGCATGGCCGACGCGCTGCAGCGCCACGGCGTGCGCCACGCGCTCGCCGCGCTCGACGGCGAACTGCGCGCGGTCGGCGCGCAGGCCGGCGGCGCGCCGTGGCCGATCGCGCTCGAACGCCCCGAGCCCGGCCGACGCGCGGTGCACGGCGTGATCGAACTCGACGACCTCGCGATCGCGACTTCGGGCGACTACCGCCACTTCGTCGACGTCGGCGGCGTGCGGCTGGCGCACACGATCGACGGCCGCCGCGGCGCGCCGCTTGCGAACGACGTGGCGTCGGTCAGCGTGCTCGCGAAGAACTGCATGCACGCCGACGCCTGGGCCACCGCGCTGCTCGTCGCCGGGCCCGGCGCCGGGCTGGCGCTCGCGCAACGCATGGGGTTGGAGGCACTGTGGCTGCTGCGCCGCGCGGGCAAGCTGGTCGAGGTGGGCGTCGGGCGCTTCGGCACGCCATCCAGCGGCCTTGTTGCGCCCGCGCCGGTTGCCGTCAACCCGGCTTCGGCACGCTGACCGGCCGCCGCAGCGCGGCCTGCAAGCCGGTGCCACAATTCGGCGCCGGGTGTCGCAGCATCGCGCTGATTTCGATTTGGCGGCCCGCTTCCTGACCCTACTCCTGACGCGCCAACAATGCCGACTCCCAGCCCGCGGCTGCAGGCGCTGCACGAGCGCCCGCACGCGATCGGCCTGCTGATCGCCGGCTTCACGCTCGTGCGGCTGGTGCTCGCGGCGATCGTGCCGCTGCTGCCGCAGGAGGCCTACTACTGGAGCTGGAGCCGGCATCTCGACTGGTCGTACTTCGACCATCCGCCGCTCGCCACCTACAGCATCGCGGCGACGACGGCCGTCTTCGGCCAGACGGTGTTCGGCATCAAGCTCGCGTCGGTGCTGTGGTCGCTCGCCTGGAACCTGGTGTGGGTGCGCCTGGTGCTCGACATGTTCGGCGACCGCAGGCTCGCGTTCTGGTCGCTTGCCGCGCTCAACCTGACCGGGGTCTACGCGATGACGAGCCTTGCACCGACGCCCGATGCGCCGCTCGTCTTCGCCTGGTCGGCGGCGATCTGGGCAGTCTGGAAGGTGGCGCAGACCGGGCTTGCGCGCTGGTGGCTCGCGGCCGGCGCGTTCATCGGCTTGTCGTGGCTCGCCAAGTATTCGGGCGTGCTGCTGCTGCCGATCGTATTGCTCTATCTGCTCACCTCGCCGCGCCAGCGCCACTGGCTGGTCAGGCCGCAGCCGTGGCTTGCCGCGCTGCTCGCGCTGCTCGTCTTCGCGCCGGTGCTGTGGTGGAACTCGCAGCACGACTGGGTGTCGCTCGCGTTCCAGAGCAGCCGGCGCGTCGAGGGAATGACCGGCTTCAAGCCGCGCTATTTCGCGATGATGGTCGGCACCCAGTTCCTGCTGCTGACGCCGTACGTGTTCGTCATCGTCGTCGCGGCGCTGTGGCGCGGCGGCCGCGGCTGGCGCGGGCTGGACGACCGCGCGCGCCTGCTGTGGCTCGCCGGCGCGCTGCCGATCATGCTTTTCACGCTCGTCAGCCTGCGCTCGATCGTCAAGATCAACTGGCTCGCACCGGCCTACTTCCCGCTCGTCATCCTCGGCGTCCACCATCTGATGCAACAGGCAGACGGCATGCGCCGGCTGGTGCGCGGGCTGATCGGCTCGTTCGTGCTGCTGCTCGCCGCCGGCGCAGTCTTGCTGATCCCGAACCTGCCGATCGCCGGCGACCTCAACACCTGGAGCGGCTGGCGCGAGGCGGCGGCGCGCGTCGCGAAGGTCGAGCAAGAGGTGCGCACCGAAGGCGGCGAGGCCTTCGTCTTCGCGCCGAACTACAAGATCAGCTCGCTGATCCGCTTCTATCTGCCCGGCCAGCCGCGCACCTACGCGCAGGATATCTACGGCCAGAAGGCGCTGCAGTTCGACTACTTCCCGCTTCAAAGCGACCTCGAGGGCCAGACCGGCATTCTCGTGCTGTCGGACCAGGACCAGGGCGACCTCGACCTTGCGCGATTGAAGCCGTACTTCGACCGCTGCGATCTCGTCGATACGATCCAGGCCGAGGCGCTGGGCAGGCACACGCGGCGCGTCGAGATCTATCGTTGCACGAACTACCGCGGCCATCCGCCGCGCAAGGCCGGGGGCCGCCTGCCCGTGCCGGACTGAAGCCGTCGAATGCCGCAACTCTCCGTCATCGTCCCGACCTTCAACGAGACCGACAACGTCGTCGAACTGCGCGACCGCGTCGCCGCCGCGCTCGACGGGATCGACTGGGAGATGATCTTCGTCGACGACGACTCGCCCGACGGCACGGCGCGCGCGCTGCGCGCGATGGCGCAGGCCGACCGCCGGGTGCGCTGCATCCAGCGCGTCGGCCGCCGCGGGCTGTCGACGGCGTGCATCGAAGGCATGCTCGCGTCGTCGGCGCCGTTCGTCGCGGTGATCGACGCCGACCTGCAGCACGACGAGCGGCTGCTGCCGAA
>JBDHSE010000200.1:0-5547 GCA_039807955.1 Ideonella sp.
GGGCAGGGGCAGGTGATCGACGTCTCGATGCTGCAGGCCGCGGCGTCGTGGCTGATCACGGTGCTGCCGCTGATCGACTTCGGCTGCCGCGACGACGAGATCACGCGCGCCGGCAACGAGCACCGCAAGTTCATCCCGACCAACGTCTATCCGGCGCGCGACGGCTTCGTCTACCTCGCGATCGGCAGCGACGTGCAGTGGCGGCGCCTCTGCGCGATCCCGAAGTTCGCGCCGGTCGCCAACGAGGTGCGCCAGACTAACGAGGGCCGCCACGCCGAGCGCGAGGCGATCCACCGCGACATGGCGGCCGTCACCGCGCAGTATCCGGCCGACGTGCTGCTCGCCGACCTCGCGGCGGCGACCATTCCCGCGACACGCATCCACGACATCCGCCAGGTGCGCGAACTGCCGCAGTTGGCGGCGAAGCTCACCCGCACGCGGCTTCCCGATGGCCGCGTCGTTCACATGCCGCCGCTCGCGGTCGACCAGCAGGGCGCGAAGACCGAGCTGGGTTTCGCGCCCAAGTACGGCGAGCACACGCAAACCGTTCTGGCCGAGGCGGGGCTTGCGACGGGCGAGATCGAAGCGTTGCGCGCAGCGGGCGTGATCGCCTGAGCGCCGGACAAAGCGTTTTTGGCGGGCAGAACCCGGCCTACAGGCGGGCGGCGGGCGAAGGAGACAGCGGCGATGCGGATTGCGATTCTGGGTGGGGGGCACGGTTGCTACGCAGCCGCGGCCGACCTGTCGGAGCAGGGCCACGAAGTCAGGCTGTGGCGGCGCGACGCCGCGGCGCTGGCGCCGCTGCTTGCAAAGCCATCGCTCACGCTGCGCGACCACCGCGGCCGCCGCGACGTGCCGCTCGCGCTCGCGACGGCCGACATCGGCGCGGCGGCGCGCGGCGCCGAGCTGATCCTGGTGCCGACGCCGGCGTTCGCGCAGGAAGATATTGCGCGTGCCCTGGCGCCGCATCTCGAGGACGGCCAGGTCGTCTTCCTGCCGCCCGGAACTTTCGGCAGCGTCGTGATGGCGCGCGCCGCGCACGACGCCGGCAGCCGCGCCGACGTTGCCTGGGCCGAGACCGGCACGCTGCCGTACCTCGCGCGCAAGCACGGGCCGACCGAGGTGGCGATCACGACGCGCGCGACGCGGCTGCCGACGGGCGTCTTTCCGGCCGCGGCGAGCGAGAGAGCGCGCGCCGTGATCGCGCGCGCCTACCCGGCTATCGAGTCGGTGGAAGACGCGCTCTCGGGCGCACTGATGAACGCCGGGCCGATCATCCACCCGCCGCTGATGGTGATGAACGCCGCGCCGCTCGAGCACTTCGAGCGCTGGGACATCCACAACGAGGGAACTCAAGCGTCGGTGCGGCGCGTCACCGACGCGCTCGACGCCGAGCGCATCGCGCTGCGCGAGGCGCTCGGCTACGCGGCGCCGCACTTTCCGCTGTCGGATCACTACCTGAACGACCGCTGGATGTACGGCAACGCGCACGACAAGCTGGTCGACAGCGGCGACTGGCGCGAGCACATCGACCTCGCAACGCACCGCTACGTTCGCGAGGACACCGCCTACGGGCTCGCGTTCCTGGTCTCGGTCGCCGACTGGGCGGGGGTGCCCTGCCCGGTCGCTCGCGGCCTGCTCGCGATCGTTGGCGCGATCGTCGGCGAAGACCTCGGCAAGGGGCCGCGCACGCTCGCTGCGCTTGGCCTGGCGGGACTGGATCGCGCATCGATGCACAGGCTCCTCGAACAGGGTTTCGCCGCATGAACGGCGCGGGGCGCGAGACGATCGCCGCGCTCGGCGCCGGACGCATGGGCCGCGGCATCGCGACGGCGTTTGCCTACGCCGGCCACGAGGTCTGGCTGATCGACGCGAGGCCGCGTTCGCCGGAAGCCGCCGAGGCGCTGCGGCGCGAGGCGCTCGCCGAGATCGACGCCTCGCTCGCGGCGATGGCGCAGTGGGGCGCTTTCGATGATGCGCTGCGGCCGGCGATCCTCGGCCGGGTGCGCTTCGCCGCACGCGACCACGCCGCCGCGGCGCTGGCGCGCGCCGATGTCGTCTTCGAGGGCGTTCCCGAGGTGCTCGACGCCAAGCGCGAAGCCTTCGCCTTCGCCGCGCCGCACCTGCGCCGCGACGCGCTGCTCGCGTCGACCACCTCGTCGTTCCTCGTCACCCAGCTCGCCGCCTACGCTCCGCGGCCCGCGAACTTCCTCAACGCCCACTGGCTCAACCCGGCGCACGTCGTGCCGCTCGTCGAGCTGAGCGCCCACCCCGGCACCGCGCCCGAGGCGAGCCGCGCGCTCGCGGCGCTGCTCGAGCGCATCGGCAAGGTGCCGGTGATGTGCGCCGCGACGCCCGGCTACATCGTGCCGCGGCTGCAGTCGCTGATCATGAACGAGGCGGCGCGGATGATCGAGCAGGGCGTCGCCAGCGCCGAGGAGATCGACCGCGCGACGCGCTACGGGCTGGGCTTTCGCTTCGCCAACATGGGCGTCGTCGAATTCATCGACTTCGGCGGCAACGACATCCTCTACCACGCGAGCCGCTATCTCGCCCAGGCGCTGGACGACCCGCGCTACGCGTCGCCCGCGATCGTCGATCGCCACATGCGCGAGGGCCGCAACGGCCTGCGCGACGGCAAGGGCTTCTACGACTTCACCTGCACGGACGTCCCGGCCTACCGTTCGCAGACGCTCGGCCGCATGCTTGCCATGCTCTCTCACATCGGCATGCTGCGCCAGCCGGGCGCGGCATCCTCGTCTCACCCGTCCCCAAGCCCGTCCACGAAGGAGCAACCATGAAGCATCCGATCCTTGCCGCCATCGCCGTCGCCGGTGTGCTCGCGGCGTCCGCCGCCAGCGCCGAGATCACGGTCGGCGTCTCGCTCGGCACGACCGGCCCCGGCGCGTCGCTCGGCATTCCGTACAAGAACGCGTTCTCGCTGATGCCCAAGACGCTCGGCGGCGAGCCGGTCAAGTACATCATCCTCGACGACGAGTCCAAGCCCGACAACGCGGCGAAGAACGCCCGCAAGTTCGTCGCCGAGGACAAGGTCGACGCGATGATGGGCTCCAACGGCGTGCCGTCGGCGGTCGCGATGGCGCAGGTCGCCGCCGAGACGAAGACGCCACTGCTCGCGCTCACGCCGACGCCGCCGCTGCCGCCCGATCCGGCGCACTGGACGTTCACGATCCCGCAGTCGACCGAGCTGATGATGAGCGCGGTCGCCGAGGACATGAAGAAGCGCGGCATCAAGACGGTCGGCTACATCGGCTTCTCCGACACCTGGGGCGACCTGATGTACAACGCAATGATGGCGCTCGCGCCGAAGTACGGCTTCAAGGTCGTCACCAACGAGCGCTACGGGCGCGCCGACACGAGCGTCGCCGGCCAGGTGTTGAAGATCATGGCGGCCGCGCCCGACGCGGTTGTCGTCGGCGGCTCGGGGTCGCCGGCGGCAACGCCGCAGATCGCGCTCGTCGAGCGCGGCTTCAAGGGGCCGATCTACCACAACCACGGCACCGTCAACCTCGCCTTCATCCAGACCGCGAAGAAGGACGCCGAAGGCGTGATCGCGCCGACCGGCGCGCTGATCGTCGCCGAAGAACTGCCGGACAACTCGCCGACGAAGGCCGTGTCGCTCGACTTCGTCAAGCGCTACGAGGCCGCCTTCGGCCCCGGCACGCGCAATGCGTTTGCCGGCTACAGCTACGACGCGATGCTCGTGCTCGACGCCGCGGCGAAGGTCGCGCTGCAAAAGGCCAAGCCGGGAACGCCCGAGTTTCGCGCCGCGCTGCGCGACGCGCTCGAGCATGTCAGCAACGTCGTCGGCACGCACGGCGTGTACAACATGACGCCGACCAACCACAACGGTCTGGACGAGCGTGCCCGCGTGCTGGTGCAGGTCGTCGGCGGCCAGTGGCGGCTGTACAAGAAGTGACGAGCGCCCGGCCTGCGGCCGCGGCGCGGCTGCGGCCGGCCTGCGCGGCGCCTGTCGCCGCGCTTGCGCTTCCTCGGCGCCTTGCGCCGCCCCACCGATGCACGCGCAACGCACTTAGCCCATGACCGGCGATATCGCGCTCTGGTTGGTACAGGATGGCGTCATCAACGGCGCGATCTATGTCTTGATGGCGCTCGCGCTGCTGCTGGTGTTCGCTGTCACGCGAATCATCTTCGTGCCGCAGGGCGAGTTCGTCGCGCTGGCCGGGCTCACGCTCGGGACGCTGCAACTCGGGCAGATTCCGGGGACGATCTACCTGCTGCTCGGCGGCGGCCTGCTCGTCACCCTGCTCGAGGCGCGCGACGCGCTGCGCGACAAGGCGCCGGCGCGGCTGGCGCGCGCCGCCGCGCTCTATCTGCTCGTCCCGGCCGTGATCGCCGCGATCGCCGCCTGGGCCGCGCCGCGCAAGTTCGGCGTCCTGATCCAGATGGCGATCACGTTCGCGCTCGTCGTGCCGCTCGGGCCGATGCTCTACCGCGTCGCGTACCGGCCGCTCGCCGGTGCGTCGATCCTCGTCCTCTTCATCGCGTCGATGGCGGTGCACTATGCGGTCAGCGGCCTCGCGCTCGCGTTCTTCGGCGGCGAGGGCCTGCGCGCGAGCCCGATCTCGGACGCCAGGTTCGACCTCGGCATCCTGCAGATCAGCGCGCAAAGCATCTGGGTCGTCGGCGCGAGCCTGGCCTGCATGCTCGCGCTGTGGCTGTTCTTCGAGCACACGCTGTACGGCAAGGCGCTGCGCGCGACGGCGATCAACCGCGTCGGCGCGCGCATCGTCGGCATCCCGACCGAGTTCGCCGGCCAGCTCGCCTTCACCGTCGCCGCCGCGATGGGCGCGCTGTCGGGCATCCTCGTCGCGCCGCTGGCGACGATCTACTACGACACCGGGCTGATGCTGGGCTTGAAGGGCTTTGTCGGCGCGATCCTCGGCGGCATGGGCAGCTATCCGCTCGCCGCGCTCGGCGCGCTCTTCGTCGGCCTGCTCGAATCGTTCGCGTCGTTCTGGGCGAGCAACCTGAAGGAGACGATCGTCTTCACCTTCATCATCCCGGTGCTGCTGTGGCTGTCGCTCGTTTCGCGCCATCCGGTCGTCGAGGACGAAGAGGAATGAGCGCCCGACGCCACTGTGGCGAAGCAGCGGCGCGCACTCCGGCGGAGCCGGCGCGATGAAGCGGCCGCAGCTCATCCTCGCCGCCGTCATCGCGCTGCTCGTGCTCGCGCCGTTCGTGCTGCCGGCGTATCACATCACGCTGCTCAACTACATCGGGCTGGCGGCGCTCGTCGCGCTCGGCTTGGTCGTGATGACCGGCGTCGGCGGCATCGTCTCGTTCGGCCAGCAGGCCTTCGTTGGCATCGCCGCCTACGCGACCGCGGCGTTGACGACGATGGCCGGCTGGTCGCCGTGGGCCGGGCTCGGGGCGAGCCTCGTGCTCGTCGCGCTCTCGGCGCTCCTGATCGGCGCCGTCACGCTGCGCCTGTCGGGCCACTACCTGTCGATCGCGACGATCGCCTGGGGCATCGCGATCTACCACCTGTTCGGCAACCTGCCG
>JBDHSE010000201.1:0-5527 GCA_039807955.1 Ideonella sp.
CATCGCGCAGACGCTGGGCCCGTGCAGGCGCGCGAAACGCTGCGCGAACGAATCGGGCTCGGCATTGATGATGAAGTTCACCTCCCCCTGCCGGTAGAGCGTCACCGCCTTGTGCCGATGGCGTGCGATGGCGCTGAAGCCGAGCTGCTCGAAGAGGCTGCCGAGTGCTGCCGGATCGGGCGCGGCGTATTCGACGAACTCGAACCCGTCGGTACCCATCGGGTTGTCCCATGGCGTGAACTGCATGCTTGTGCTCCTTCTGTCTTGCGCGAACCCGGCGCGCCTTGACTCCTGTTCAGCGAGCCGGGCGTCAAATGCGCGTCAGCACGAGCGCCAGTTCGTTGGCGCCCAGCGGATGCGCCACGCTATCGTAGGGCGGCTTGGGCCAGTCCCACAGCGGCGCCCGAAACAGCGCTCTCATCGCGTGGATATCGCCGTGATAGGGCGGGCCCTGGATGAATCCCTGCGCCGCGTCGTCGCGCCGCATCTGCATGAAGAGCGCAAACAAGCGCCCGCCCGGACGCAGCCAGCGATGCAGTTGCGCAGCATATGCGACCCAGTGATCTGGATGCAGCGCGCACAGGCAGGCCTGCTCGTAGACGGCCGCCAGCGGCGCCGCGGGCTGCCATGCCAGCACATCGGCTTGGACGAGCTGCGCCGTCGATCGATCGTCGATCAGGCGTTGCCGGGTCAGTTCGATCGCCGCCGCCGCGTAGTCGATCGCGACGACGTCGCAGCCCGCCTTGGCGAGCGCCGCAACTTCATATCCGGACCCGCAGCCCGGCACCGCGATTGCGCCGTGCAGCGCCGACGGCTCGAGGCTGCCGTCGGCCAGCCAGCGCGTCAGTTGCGGATGCACGCCGCCGCGCTCCCACGGCATCTGACGCGCTCTGAAGCGCTCCTCCCAGAACTCACGCTGAGGCCCGTGCGCTTGGGGGCTGACAGGCGCTAGCGGATCGGTCATCCGTTCAGTGTAGGCGACGCGCCGGCATGCGCGGCGGGTTGACCGCGCGGTCGCTCAAGCGTCGATGTCCTGCACGAGTTGCTTGGCAGCACCGATCGAAAGGTTGAGCAACTGCGCCGTCTCACCGTAGTCGTCGGGCAACGCGGGGTTGTCCCATCCGGCCGCCGAATGGCGCGCCAGCCGCACCGCAAGCGCGACGGTCTTGACGCTTGGATGCTCGGCATGGCGGTCGTCGGTTGCCATGATCAGGAACTGCGGCAGCCGCCAGGCGCGCAGCAGCGCCTGCTGCAGATCGGCCAGTTCGATATGGAGCACCTCGCGCTGGGCGGCGCTCGAGCGCAGCGTCGGCTGCGCGCGCTGCGCGCGCCGAATGTCGAGCGCGAGCGCCGGTGCCTCGCACCACAAGAGCAACTCGGCGAAGTCATGCAACAGTGCCGCCTGATGCATCAGCGCCGCGTCCGGCGACGTCCGGTGCACGGCAAAGCCGATCGCGAAATTGGCCGCGCGGTGCGAGCGGCGCAGGACGGCCTGCAACTCCTGCATTGCTTGCGGCGCGTTGCGCAGCCGATCCTCGACCGTCGGCGGCGGCTCGAAGGCGCGAAAGAAGGGCGTCACGCCCATCATCACGATTGCGGCCGTGACGGTCTGGGTGTCGGTCACCATGCGTGGCGAGCGGTTTGCCGCCGCATGGACGAGCACGCGCAAGGTCATCAACGGGTCGCCAGCGATCATCTCGCCAATCAGGTTGGCGTCGACGTCGTCGTCGTCCTGCCGTTCGCGCAGCGCTTCCAGCGCTTGTGCGCTGCTCGCGAGAGCCGGAATCTGGGCCGCCTGAAAGCGCGTCGTCCACGCCGCCAGGTCGGGCAGCGCGGCGATGATCGGTGCGGAGCAGGCGACAGAGTCCAATGGCGACGCCAAACGGGGGAAACGTCCCCCGGTTGTCGGCGGTTTGCGCTCCGGCTTGAGATCGGCAGCGCGCCTGTATTGCACCTCGCGCCGCTGCAGCGAGGCGCGCGACAGGACAGTCGTCGCGCCGTGGGCCGTTCTGTGCGGCCCGACGGCGCGACGAAGCAGGGCGCTTACTGGACTGCGAGCTTGCGCGACTGCGGCGCGTTCTTCTTCGGCAGCGTGAGCATCAGCACGCCATTCTCGAACTTGGCGACCGCGGCTTCGGAATCGACGGCCTGCGGCAGTTCGAACGAACGGGCATACGACTCGTGGGTTCGCTCCGAATACAGGACCTTTTCACCTTCCTTCTTCTCCGCCTGGCTATCCCTCTTGGCGGTGATCGAGACGCGCACGCCCTCGATCTCGACCGAGATGTCATCCTTTGTCGCTCCCGGCAATTCGGCGCGCACTTCGTAGCTGCCGTTGCTCTCGCTGACTTCGATGCGCGCGTTCGAGACGAGCGTCGAGGTCGGGCGCGCCGACAGCCAATCCGAAAACAGCGAATCCATCAGGCTGAACGGATCGCGCGAGCTCGTGACGGACGCCGCCGGGCGGGTGTTCAATGCAAACATGTCTTGACTCCTTCGTGGCGGGAGCCCCGCGGCCCCCAGACCAAGAAGATAGGAGCACGCGCGCAGGCTTCAAGGCCTCGCCGGGTGGGAACGCATAGGCACTGACGAATGTCAATCGGCATTGCCGCGAACACGGCGTGCGATCGCCGCACCGAGGGCATCGCGGGGTCGGCGCAGGCGATCCATGACGAAGGCGCTTGGGCCGCGAAATCGGCTAGCCTCGAGCACCGCGCCCTGCGCAAGCCTCCTGGAGCCCGCATGAAGATCGCGCCTGCTGTCGCCGCCACGGCGCTCGCCATTGCAAGCCTCGGCGCCGCGCTGGCCGCGGAACGCAGCATCGACAAGCAGATCGATGTCGCCGCCTCGCTCGACGAGGTGTGGGGCGCGTGGACGACGCGCGACGGCATTCGCAGCTTCTTCGCGCCCGACGCGAACATCGACGCGCGCGTAGGCGGCGCGTTCCAGATCTACATGGATCCGCTCGCCGAGCCCGGCCTGAAGGGCGCCGACGAGATGCGCTTCATGGCGCTGCAGCCGAAGCGGATGATCTCGTTCGACTGGAATGCGCCGCCGCATCTGGCGCAGGCGCGCCAGCAGCGCACCTTCGTCGTCGTGCGCTTCGAGCCGGTGTCGGACAAGATCACCAGGGTGATGCTGCACCACACCGGCTGGGGCGACGGCTGCGAATGGGACAAGAGCTTCGACTACTTCGAGCGCGCCTGGCCCGCGGTACTGGCGAATCTGAAGAAGCGCTTCGACGGCCAGCCTCAGGACTGGACCGAATGGATGGAGCAGTTGCGCAAGTGGCACGCCGAGCAGAAGGCCGCCGAAACGAAGGAGTAGAGGCAGCGGCCGCCGCAGGTGCCGGGCCGCCGCCGAAGCTCAGTCCTCGTCCTTCGCCTGGTACTGCCCGACGAGTTGCTGCTGCACGGTCGGCGGCACCGCCTGGTAGTGGCTCAGCGAGAGCGAGTAGCGCCCCTGGCCGCTCGTCATCGCGTTCAGCCGCGACTGGTAGCCGTTCAGCTCGGATTGCGGCGCCTGGCCGAGCACGGTGAGCGATCCCGGCTGGGCGGTGCGCGTTCCGCTCACCAGGCCGCGTTTGGCAGACAGGTCGCCGGTGATGTCGCCGATCGCCGCTTCGGGGGCGGTGATCTCGATGTTGGCGATCGGTTCGAGCACGATCGGCCCGGCCTTCTTGACCGCGTCGATGAAGGCCTTGCGGCCGGCGGTGACGAATGCGATCTCCTTGCTGTCCACGCTGTGGTGCTTGCCGTCGTAGACGACGACGCGAACGTCCTTCACCGGAAAGCCGGCGATCACGCCGGTCTCGAGTGCCAGGCGCACGCCCTTCTCGACGGCCGGGATGAACTGGCCCGGAATCGTGCCGCCCTTGACCTGATCGAGAAATTCGAAGCCTGCGCCGCGCGCCAGCGGCTCGACGCGCAGGTAGACCTCGCCGAACTGCCCGGCGCCTCCCGTCTGCTTCTTGTGCCGATGGTGGCCCTCGGCCGCGCTCGAGATCGTCTCGCGGTAGGCGATGCGCGGCGGCCGGGTGTCGACCTCGCACTTGTAGACCTCGGTCAAGCGCTCGAGCAGCATGCGCAGGTGCAGTTCGCCCAGACCATAGATCACGGTCTCGTTTGTGACGACGATGTGCTCGACCTTCAGGCAGGGGTCTTCGTCGACCAGCTTTTGCACGATGTCCCACAGCCGCTGCTCGTCGCCGCGGCGTTTGGTCTCGATTGCGAGGCCGTGCACCGGCTGCGGAAAGTCGAGCGGCAGGAGGTGCAAGTGGTCGTCCTCCGCGGCGTCGTGCAGCACGGCGTCGAACTGCAGCTCGTCGACCTTCGCGACGGCGCAGATGTCGCCCGGAAAGGCCTGCGCGACCTCGACGTGCTCCTTGCCCTGCAGCATGAACAGGTGGCCGACCTTGAACGGCCGGCGGCCGTCGCCGATGTAGAGCTGGCTGTCGCGCGCGAGCGTGCCCTGATGGATGCGAAAGATGCCCATCTTGCCGACATAAGGGTCCTGCGTGACCTTGAACACATGTGCGATCACATGCAGCGATGGATCGGGCAGCGCCGCCAGCGGCACCGCGCTTGCGCCCTCGCCCTTCAGAAACTGCGGCGGATTGCCTTCGCTCGGGTCGGGCAGCAGCTTGACGATGACGTCGAGCAGTTCGGCGACGCCGGCGCCGTTGCGCGCGGAGACGAAGAGAATCGGAATCAGGTGCCCTTCGCGCAGCGCCTGTTCGAGCGGCGCGTGCAGTTCGCCCGGGTCGACGTCGCCCTCCTCCAGATAGCGCTCGACGAAGCCGGGGTCGACCTCGACCACCTGCTCGACGAGCGCACGGTGCGCCTGCGCGACCGACGAGAAATCGACTTTCTCGTCGCTGTCGCCCGGGTTGAAGAAGCAATCGACGACGCGCGCGCCGCCATCGGCCGGCAGGTTCAGCGGCAGGCATTCCTTGCCGAAGGTGGCGCGAATCTGCTCGACCAGCGCTTCGAGGTCGACGTCCAGGGCATCGATCTTGCTGACGATGATCATCCGGCAGCGTTCGCGCTGCGCGGCATAGTTCATCATCCGCTCGGCCATCATCTCGACGCCGCCCGCGGCGCTGACGACGACGGCTGCCGTCTCGACCGCCTCGAGCGCAGGCAGCGACTGGCCGAGGAAGTCCGGCGAGCCGGGGGTGTCGATCAGATGGACGCGCGTGTTCTGGTGCCGCAGGTGCATCAGCGCCGAGTACAGCGAATGCTGCGCGCGCCGCTCGAGGACGTCGAAGTCGCTCACCGTCGAGCCGCGCTCGAGCGTTCCCGCCGTGGTGATCGCGCCGGCCTTGCACAGCAGGGCTTCTGCCAGACTCGTCTTGCCCGCAGCCGCTGCGCCGACCAGCGCGAGCGTTCGGATGCCGGCAATATCGTTCGAAAGCGTGCTTGGCATGGAGACCTCCGGGTGGGGATTGCGAGCTCGAATGATGCCAGCCAGACTAAGTCATGCGCTCGCGGTGCACAAGCAGGGCAACTGCGGGCAGACGCGATGC
>JBDHSE010000202.1:0-5513 GCA_039807955.1 Ideonella sp.
GCGCGTGCAGGCGCCCGGCGATCTGGACGCCGCGGCGGCGAGCCTGGCCGATGCGCTCGTCGGCCATCACGATCTGGCGCTGCGCGTCGTCGCGGCCGACGGCCGCGAGTTGTTCGCGTCGGGGCACGCCGTCATTCCAGCGGCACTTTTCGCGCAGGCCGATGCGTCGGCGCCGCCTGCGCCGCTCGTCTGGCACGCGGGCGGCAAGAGCTATCGCGGCATCGTCGCCCAGGCCGCGACCGGCATCGCCGGGCAGGGGCCGGCAACGGTCGCCGTCGCGCTCGACATCGAGCACCACCTCGTCTTCCTGTCGGCGTTTCGGCGCAGCCTGATGCTCGCGATCGGCGGCGGCATCGCGATCACCGCGCTGCTCGGCTGGGCTGCCGCGCGCCGCGGCCTGGCGCCGATGCGGGCGATGGCGCGCGTCACGCAGGACATTTCGGCGAGCCGCCTCGGCGAGCGATTGCCGCTGGCCGCGGTGCCGGCCGAACTGGTCGATCTGGCGAGCGCGCTGAACGACATGCTGGCGCGGCTCGAGGAATCGTTTCGGCGGCTGTCGGACTTCTCGTCGGACCTCGCGCACGAGCTGCGCACGCCGATCAGCAACCTGCGCACGCAGACCGAGGTCGCGGTATCGAAGGCGCGCAGCGCCGACGAATACCGCGAGGTGCTTTACTCCAACCTCGAGGAGTACGAGCGCCTCGCGCGCATGATCACCGACATGCTCTTCCTCGCCCAGAGCGACCACGGCCTGATGGTGCCGCACCGCGAGCGGGTCGACCTGGGCGCCGAGGCGCAGGCGCTGTTCGCGTTCTACGACGCGTATGCCGAGGAGTGCGGCGTCGGCCTCGCGCTCGAAGGCGGGGGCGGTATCGACGGCGACCGCCTGATGATCCGCCGCGCGCTCGGCAACCTGCTGTCGAACGCGATCCGCCACACCGCGCGCGGCGGCACGGTGCGGGTGCGCGTCGCGACGCAGCCTTCGGGCGAGACGGTGCTCGACGTCGAGAATCCGGGCGAGGCGATTCCGGCCGAGCATCTCGAGCGCGTCTTCGAGCGTTTCCATCGCGTCGATCCTTCGCGGCGCAAGACGAGCGATGGCGTCGGCCTCGGCCTCGCGATCACGAAGTCGATCGTCCAGGCACATGGGGCGACGATTGCCGCGACGTGCACGCGCGGCATCACGCGCTTCGAGATCGTATTCGCGCGCCCGGCGATCGAGGGTACCGAGCCGCCACGTCCGGCGTGAGCGCATGCGGATCGCGTTGGCCCGGGCGTCGCCGTCGAGCCCGCGCCGGACCCGTCATTCGGTGTGCTGCACGGCTCGCGATCAGTCGCTGCCCAGCTCGACCGCGTACGCCAGCCCGAGCTGCGCGAACTTCAAAGCGTGCAGCGCCTGGCTGCCGAACGTTGCCGTCGTGTCGTTGGCGGTATGGATCGCGTGGTTGGAGTGCGCGAAGCTCGCCTCGAACGGGAACGACGCCGCGTAGCCGCGCCCGGTCCACGACGCGTGGTCGGAGCAGCCGTAGCCGCAGCGGTCGTAGCCGACCGAAAGCGCAGGCAGGTAGTTCGCCGCAAGGTCGGCGACGAACTGGTTCTGCGCCGCGTTCGTGTAGTCGGTGAAGATCCACAGGTCGGTAGCGTCGCCCTGGTAGGCCGTCATGTCGAGCTGCAGCACGCCCACCACTGGCTTGTTGGCGCGCTTGTATCGGTTGGCGATCTGCTGCGAGCCGCGCAGGCCGACCTCTTCCGCAGCGTAGGCGATGATCTCGATCGTGCGCTGCGGCCGGTAGTTGCGTTCGGCGAAGACGCGAATGATTTCGGTCAGCGACGCGACGCCGCTTGCGTCGTCGTCGGCGCCGGGGGCGCGCACCTCGCTGCCGCCGCTGCCTGCGGTCGAATCGAGATGTCCGCCGAGAACGACGGTCTCGGCAGCGTTGGGCCCGTTGCCCTTGATCACGAGCTTGACCGACTTCTGCGGCCAGCCGGCGTGGCGCACCTGCGAGACCCTCATCCACGAGCGGCCGGCCACGATGGCACGCCATTCGCCGGCGAGCCAGTCCGACGCCGCGACGCCGTAGCTCGAGTCGTAGATGCGGTTCTGGAAGTCCGACAGGCGCTGGATCGTCGCCAGGATGCGGCTGTCCTGCATCAGCGGCAGGCCGGCGTTGACCTCGGCCGCGTCGTCGATCGCGTAGCTTGGCGCAAGCGCCGATTGGGCCGTGCCCTGCGCCTGGTCAAGCGCCGCGAGCGCCTCGGACGGTGACTCGTGGCGCACGAAGCCGCCGCAGCGGCGCAACTCCTCATGCACGCGCGCCGACAGCCGCGGCAGCCAGTCGGCGTCGATCCGCACCGCATGGATGCGATCGACGGCGGCAACGAGGCGCGCGCTGCCGCGCTCGGCCGGTACGTTCACCGCCACATCGCGCGATGCAAGCAGTTGCGCATCCGTCGCCTCGGCGGCGACGAGTCGCCAGGCGGCGTCGCCGACCGTGATCCAGGTGGTCTCACCCGCCAGCAAGGGCCCGCAGGACAGGGCAAGGGCGGCGGCGATCAGCGTGCGGCGCATGGAAGGTCTCCTCGATGAATGGGTGAGGCGAATGTAGCGCGCCGCAAGGCCGGCACGTCCACGTTGTGAAGATGCATTTTGGATATTGCTTTAGGCCGCCCCGCTCCGTAGAATAGGTGCATTTTGCATCCATCTTTACCACCCGCTGAAAGGCCGTCATGTCGCAAGCCCACCTGCACCTCTCGCCGACCGCGATCTATCCCTTCGACGCGCGCGGCATCGCGAAGCGCTTTCGCCATGCGGCGATCTTCGGCGCGCTCAACGCGCTGAACCCGGGCGAGACGATGCGCTTCGTCAACGACCACGATCCGCTGCCGCTGCTCGACCAGATCATGACGCACTACGGCGAGCGCGTGAGCATCGAATACCGCCAGCGCGACCCGGGCGCGATCGTGATCGACTTCGTCGTCAAGTGACGCGCGTTCCCGCTCGCGCCGCCGCAAGCGCTGCGGCGCGGCGGCGCTGCTGACAGGGGCTGCGAATGTCCGCGCCGCGCCCGACGATCCCGATCCGCCCGGTGGCCGCCGCGGCGGACGCGGAGTTCGTCGTCTCGATGTACGAGAAGCAGGCGAAGATCTACCCGCGCGCCGTCCACGGCTGGTTCGCGCGCTGGCGCTGGACGATGGTCTGGCTCACGCAGGGCGTCTTCTACGGCCTGCCGTGGCTGCAGTGGAACGGCCGCCAGGCGGTGCTGTTCGACATCTCGCAGCGCCGCTTCTTCGTCTTCGGCCTCGTGCTGCAGCCGCAGGACCTGATCTACCTCGCCGCGCTGCTGATCATCTCGGCGCTCGCGCTGTTCTTCTTCACCGCCGTCGCCGGCCGGCTGTGGTGCGGCTACTCGTGCCCGCAGACGGTCTACACCGAGATCTTCCTCTGGGTCGAGCGCCACACCGAAGGCGACCGCAACGCCCGCATCCGGCTCGACGCCGCGCCGTGGGGCGCGCAAAAGCTCGCCCGCAAGGGCGCGAAGCAGCTGGCGTGGCTCTCGATCGGGCTCGTCACCGGCTTCACCTTCGTCGGCTACTTCACGCCGATCCGCACGCTGAGCACGAGCCTGGCGTCGTTCGCGCTGTCGCCGTGGGAGACGTTCTGGATCGCCTTCTACGCCTTCGCGACCTACGGCAACGCGGGCTACCTGCGCGAGCAGGTGTGCAAGTACATGTGCCCCTACGCGCGCTTCCAGAGCGCGCTGATCGACAAGGACTCGCTCGTCATCGCCTACGACGCGAGCCGCGGCGAATCGCGCGGCGCGCGCTCGCGCAAGGCCGATCCGAAGGCGCTGGGCCTCGGCGACTGCGTCGATTGCGGCCTGTGCGTGCAGGTCTGTCCGACCGGCATCGACATCCGCAACGGCCTGCAAAACGAATGCATAGGCTGCGCCGCCTGCGTCGACGTCTGCGACGACGTGATGGGCCGCATGAACTACCCGCCGGGGCTGATCCGCTACGCGACCGAACGCGGCGTTGCCAGCCACCTGACGCGCAACGAGATGCTGCGCCGCGTGCTGCGGCCGCGGGTGCTGATCTACGGCGCCGTGCTGCTCGCGGCGAGCATCGCCTTCGTCGCGAGCCTGTCGCTGCGCAAGGGCTTCACGGTCGACATCATCAGGGATCGCGGCTCGCTGGCGCGCGTCGTCGAGGACGGCCAGATCGAGAACGTCTACACGCTGCACATCGCCAACGGCACCGAGCAGGCGCGGCGCTACCGCGTCGAGGCGTCCGGCCTGCCGGGGCTGCGCATCGCGTCGCCGGCCGCGATCGACGTGCCGCCGACCGGCATCGGCACGCTCGTGCTGCGCCTCGCGCTCGCGCCCGAGGCGGCCGAGGCCTACCGCGGCCGCGCCAGCCCGATCGTGCTCGACGTCTCGACCGAGGACGACGGCGTCGTCACGACGGCGCGCGAGAAGTCGACCTACTTCGTCCCGCGCTGAGCGTCGCTGAGCGATCGAACAGCGCCGGCCCCATCTTCATCGCGAACCATCGCACCCAACCCGGAGGTCCTCACCATGCAACTGCCCGCCTTCTACGACGCCGCGCCGCGCATCCGCGTGCGCGATCCGCTTGCCCAGTTCCTCGGCGCCGCACCGGGGGGCATCTTCGAGTACGGCTACGGCGATGTCGTCAGGCTCGCCGGCCACTCGTGCCCGACGGTCGCCTCGGCCTACCTGATGACGCGCGCCGCGTTCGCCGCGCTCTACCCGGACTCGCTGCCGGTGCGCGGCGGCATCAGCGTCGAGCTGCGCGAAGACGCCCTCGAGGGCGTGACGGGCGTGATCGCCAACGTCGTGACGCTGCTGACCGGGGCGACGGTCGATACCGGCTTCAAGGGCCTTGCCGGCCGCTTCGACCGGCGCCGGCTGCTCGCCTTCGGCGTCGACCTGCCGGGCCAGATCCGCTTCACGCGGCTCGACACCGGCGCCTCGATCGTCGTCAGCGCCCACCTCGAGCACGTGCCGGGCGACGCCCGTGTCTCGGTCCTGATGCCGCGCTGCCTGACGGGCGCCGCGAGCGAGGAAGAGGAGCAACTCTTCGGCACGATCTGGCAGGAGCGCGTGCGCCGGCTGCTCACCGAGTACGCCGACGACCCGCGGGTCATCGAAGTGCAAGGCGTCGCCGCTGCCGTACCGGCGGATGCGTAGCGCGCCGTGATCGCGGGCCGGCGCCGATCTGCCGCCTGTCGGCCTGATCGTTTGACGCCCGCGAGTCCGATGTCGCTCGCGATCAGGGACGAACTGCCGGCCGATGCGGCGGCGATCGATGCCGTCACGCGCGCAGCTTTCGCGCAGGCGCCCCACACCAGCCATACCGAGCAGCACATCGTCAATGCGCTGCGGCGTGCGGGCGCGCTGACGATTTCGCTCGTCGCAGCGCTCGACGATGCGGTCGTCGGCCATGTCGCCGTCTCGCCGGTGTCGATCAGCGATGGTGCGGCCGGCTGGTACGGC
>JBDHSE010000203.1:0-5460 GCA_039807955.1 Ideonella sp.
GCGCTGCGTTCGGACAACTGCGCCGAGTCAGATCACGTGGCGCGCTGGCGCGCGCGGGCCCTGACTGCTGCGCTCCTCGGCGCCCCGCAGGCGCATCGCGATCTGCCCCGCACCGGCTTCGCAGAGGCGCTCGTGGCACTCGAAAATTGAAACCCCGCGCACACTCCGACGCCGCCCTCGCGGCAGGCGGCACCCGGCAGGGGCGATTTGTGCGGCGACGAGGAACGCAGTGCCGGGGTCGGCGCGCGCAGCGCGCTTCGTAGACATTCTTGCCGCGTCTGTCCGAACGCAGCGCCCGCAGGGCGCGAAGTGAGTTACGCGGCACGACCCCGGTGCGAGTACCGCAGTGCAGTCGCCGCGCAGCGGCGACCGCCGCACCATGAGCCCCTGACGGGTGACGCCTGACGCGACGCGCCGCAGACGCCGTTCTCACGAACGCAGCACGCGATCGGCGAGCGCCTCCCAGACCGGCGTGAGCGCTCGCGGCAGCGCGGGCAGGCGGCCGAGGTCGATGCGGCTTTCGCCGGGGGCGTGGAAGTCGGCGCCGCGCGAGGCGAGCAGGTCGAGTTCTTTCGCGAGCGCGGCGTAGCGCGTGGCGTCGGCGCCGGAGTGCGAGCCGGTGACGACTTCGACGGCGCGGCCGCCGAGCGCCTTGAATTCGGCGAACAGCGCCGCCTCCTCGTTCGGCGTGTACTTGTAGCGGCCCGGGTGGGCTACGACGGCGAGGCCGCCGGCCTGCGTGATCCAGCGCACCGCATCGGCAAGGCTGGCCCAGCGATGCGCGACGTAACCCGGCTTGCCGTGCACGAGGTAGCGCCGGAACACTGCCTGCATGTCGCGGCAGACGCCGGTTTCGACGAGGAAGCGCGCGAAGTGGGTGCGCGAGATCAGCGCCGGGTTGCCGGCGTAGCACAGTGCGCCGTCGAAGCTGCCTTCGATGCCGACCGCCGCGAGGCCATCGCCGATCGCCCGCGCCCGCCGTTCGCGTCCGGTGCGCGTCGCGCGCAGGCCCTCTTGCAGCGCAGTGTCATCGACGTCGATGCCGAGGCCGACGATGTGCACCGTGCTGCCGGCGAACGTGACCGAGATCTCGACGCCGGTCAGGTACGGCAGGCCCAGGCGCGCCGCGGCGTCGCGCGCCTCGCGCTGGCCGCCGACGTCGTCGTGGTCGGTCAGCGCCCAGAGTTCGACGCCGTTGTCCTTCGCGCGCTGCGCGAGCGCGGCCGGGCCGAGCGTGCCATCCGAATGGAGCGAATGGCAGTGCAGATCGGCGTTGAGGCCGTGCGTCACGCTGTTCACCGTGTGCAGCAACGCGTTCAGCGGCGCTTGGCGCGCTTGCCCGACGCGCCCTTGCCCGCGGCGGACTTGGTCCCGCCGCGCGCCGCCGCTGCGCGGCGCGCCGACACCTTCAGCGCGCGGTCGGCGCCCTTCACCGCCGCCAGTTCGGCGACGGCGCCCTTGCCGGCCGGCGCGTCGCCGAACTTGTCGCGCCGCGCGCGCAGCAGCGTCGCCTGCAGCGCGTCGTCGTCGACGAGGCGAAAGTCGATCTTGCGGCCGTCGAGGTCGACCCGGCTGACCTGCACCCGCACCCGCGAGCCGACGACGTAGCGCATGCCGCTGCGCTCGCCGCGCAGCTCCTGGCGCACCTCGTCGAAGCGGAAGTACTCGCCGCCGAGTTCGGTGATGTGGACGAGGCCCTCGACGTACAGGCCGTCGAGCTGGACGAAGAGGCCGAAGCCGGTCACCGCGCTGACCGTGCCGCCGAACTCCTCGCCGAGGTGCTCGCGCATGTAGCTGCACTTGAGCCAGGCCTCGACGTCGCGCGACGCCTCGTCGGCGCGGCGCTCGTTGGCGCTGCAGTGCGCGCCGGCGATCTCCCACTGCTCCTCCTCGCCGGCGCCCTTTCTCGCGCGGCCGGCGGGCTCGATCGCGCCGCTGATGAGGTTGTAGCGCTTGCCGCCGAGCAGCGCCTTGATCACGCGGTGCACGAGCAGGTCGGGATAGCGCCGGATCGGGCTCGTGAAATGGGTGTAGGCCGGGTACGCGAGGCCGAAGTGGCCGCTGTTGGCGCCGGTGTAGATCGCCTGCTGCATCGAGCGCAGCAGCATCATGTGGATCTGCTGCGCGTCGGGGCGCGCCGCCGTCGCCGCCGCGATCGCCTGGAACTCGCCCGGCTGCGGGTCGTCGCTGATCGAAAGGCCCAGGCCGAGCGCGCGCAGGTAGTTCTGCAGCAGCGTGCGCTTCTCGGGCGTCGGCCCCTCGTGCACGCGATAGAGCGCCGGGTGCTTGGCCAACTCGATGAAGCCCGCCGAGCAGACGTTGGCGGCGAGCATCGCCTCCTCGATCAGCTTGTGCGCCTCGGTTCGCGTGCGCGGCTCGATGCGCTCGATGCGGCCCGCGTCGTCGCAGACGATCTGCGTCTCGGTCGTCTCGAAATCGACCGCGCCGCGGCGCGCGCGCTCCTTCAGCAGCGCGCGGTAGACGTCGTTGAGGTGCAGCAGGTCGGCGACGCGTTCCTTGCGCCGGGCCGCCTCGGGGCCGCGCGTGTTGGCGAGGATCGCGGCGACCTCGGTGTACGTCATGCGCGCGTGCGAGCGGATCACGGCCGGGTAGAACTGGTAGGCGTGGATCACGCCGCTTGCCGTGACGATCATGTCGCACGCCATCGCGAGGCGGTCCTCGTCGGGGACGAGCGAGCACAGGCCGTTCGAAAGCTTCTCCGGCAGCATCGGGATCACGCGGCGCGGGAAGTAGACCGAGGTCGCGCGCTCGTAGGCGTCGTGGTCGATCGGCTCGCCGGGCTTGACGTAGTGGCTCACGTCGGCGATCGCGACGACGAGGCGCCAGCCTTCGACCGCCGCCTTGCCGCGGCCCTGCTTGAACGGCTCGGCGTAGACCGCGTCGTCGAAGTCGCGCGCGTCCTCGCCGTCGATCGTGACGAGCGGCACGTCGGTGAGGTCGATGCGGCCCTTGCGGTCGGCCGGGCGGATCGCGTCCGGCAGTTCGGCCGCCTGCGCCAGCGTGTCGGGCGAGAAGCGGTGCGGCACCTCGTACTTGCGCACCGCGATCTCGATCTCCATGCCAGGGTCGTCGATCTCGCCGAGCACCTCGGTGACGCGGCCCATCGGCTGCGAGTACAGCGACGGCGGCTCGGTCAGCTCGATCGCGACGACTTGGCCGGCGGCGGCGTTGGCGAGGCCGTTCTTCGGCACCATGATGTCCTGGCCGTAGCGCTTGTCTTCGGGCGCGACGAGCCAGATGCCGCTTTCGTGCAGCAATCGGCCGATGATCGGCGCCTTGCGCCGCTCGAGGATCTCGAGGACGCGGCCTTCGGGGCGGCCCTTGCGGTCGTAGCGCACGATGCGCAGCTTGACGCGATCGCGATGCAGCACCGACCGCATTTCCTGCGGCGAGAGGTAGATGTCGGGCTGGCGGTCGGCGCGCTGCACGAAGCCGTGGCCGTCGCGATGGCCCTGGACCACGCCCTCGACCTCGCTCATCAATGCGGCGCCGTCGGTGGCTGGTTTGGAATCGGACATGATTTTTGCAATGATAGAATTTCGACCTTCCTGAAATGCCCAGGTGGCGGAATTGGTAGACGCACTAGTTTCAGGTACTAGCGGGTAACTCCGTGGGGGTTCGAGTCCCTTCCTGGGCACCAGACGAAATGGCCGCGACAAGCGGCCGTTTTTGTTTGCGGCGACGCTCTCGCCGGACAGGCACGGGCCGCTTGAATGGGTGGCTGCGGGGGTGCAGCGCGGCGCGTCAAATCGCGAACTTCTTCGCCAGCCCGTCGGGCCGCAGGCCGTCGTATTCCTCGAACGGCTGGTGGATCCAGGGGCTGGTCGGCAGCAGCTCGACGTAGTAGTCGGGCGTGTACGACGAAACGCCCTTGGTCCAGATCACCGCCGAGCGCAGTTCGGTGATCGACGGCATGCCGCGCAGGCGGTCGACGACGGCGCGCAGCGTGATGCCCGAGTCGGCCAGGTCGTCGACCAGCAGCACGCGCCCGGCAAGCTCGCCCTGCGGCAGCGTGATGTACTTGGCGATGTCGAGCCGGCCCTGGATCGTCCCCTCCTCGGCGCGGTACGAACTCGTCGCCATGATCGCGAGCGGCTTGTCGAGCACGCGCGACAGCACGTCGCCCGGGCGCATGCCGCCGCGCGCGAGGCACAGAATCTGGTCGAACGCCCAGCCCGAAGAGCTGACCTTGAGCGCGAGGCGCTCGATCAGCATGTGGTACTCGTCCCAGGACACGTAGAGGTGTTTGCCGTCGTCGGTCAGCATGGCGTGCTCCGTGCGGGGTTCAGCCGGTGTAGGGATGGCGCAGCACGATCGTGTGCTCGCGGTCGGGCCCGGTCGAGACCATGTCGATCGGGGTGCCGATCAGTTGCTGCACGCGCTCGAGGTAGCGCCTCGCATTGAGCGGCAGCGCGTCCCAGCGTGTCGCGCCGAACGTCGATTCGGTCCAGCCGGCGAAGCTCTCGTAGACCGGCTGGCAGGCGAAGATCTCGTCGGCGTCGAGCGGCAGGATGTCGAGCGCGCGACCTTCGACCTCGTAGCCGACGCAGACCTTGATCTCCGGAAGACCGTCGAGCACGTCGAGCTTCGTGATGCACAGGCCCGACAGGCCGTTGATGATCGTCGAGCGCTTGAGCAGCGCGGCGTCGAGCCAGCCGCAGCGCCGCGCGCGGCCGGTGACGGTGCCGCGCTCCTGGCCGACGGTCGAGAGGTGGTGGCCGACGCTGCCGGCCTCGTCGATCGCGAGTTCGGTCGGGAACGGCCCGGAGCCGACGCGCGTCGTGTACGCCTTCGTGATGCCGAGGATGTAGTGCAGCATCTCGGGGCCGACGCCCGACCCGGCCGCCGCGTTGCCGGCGACGCAGTTGCTCGACGTGACGAACGGGTAGGTGCCGTGGTCGATGTCGAGCAGCGTGCCCTGCGCGCCCTCGAACAGGATGTTGGCGCCGCCGCGCTGCGCGCGGTGGATCATGTAGCCGACATCGCCCAGCATCGGCTTCAACTGCTCGGCGGCGCGCATCGCGAGGTCGAAGATCGGCTCGAACGCGAGCGGCTGCGCCTTCAGGATGCCGCTGAGCGTCGCGTTGTGCAGGTCGAGCAGCTCGCGCAGCTTCTTCGCGAAGCGGTCCGGGTGCTTCAGGTCCTGCACGCGCAGCGCGCGGCGCGCGACCTTGTCCTCGTAGGCCGGGCCGATGCCCTTGCCGGTGGTGCCGATCTTGCCGGCGCCGCTGGATTCGAGCAGCGCCTCGCGCGCCTTGTCGAGCGCGACGTGGATCGGCAGGATCAGCGGGCACGATTCGCTCAGGTAAAGGCGCGAGCGAACCTCGACGCCGATCGCTTCGAGGCGCTCGATCTCGGCCAGCAGATGCGCCGGATCGACGACCACGCCGTTGCCGATGTAGCACGGCACGCCCTCGCGCATGATGCCCGACGGAATCA
>JBDHSE010000204.1:0-5394 GCA_039807955.1 Ideonella sp.
ACTTTGCCGCGCTCCAGCGCAGGCGCTTCGTCGCAAGCTCGGGCATCCAGGCGTCGGGATGCACGCCGAGCGCGCCGCCCATCGCCTTGCGCGCGGCGGGCATCCGGTTGATCGCGTTGACCGTCTGGACGACGACCGGGATGCCGGCGAACTGGCCGTGGACGTCGGTCGAGGCGAGGAACTTCTCGCCGAACCCGACGCCGCCCTTCCTGAACTTGATCGCCTTCGCGCGCAGCATCAGGTGCGGGAAGTCGACGTTCCACGGATGCGGCGGCACGTACGGGCACTTCGTCATGTAGCACAGGTCGCACAGGAAACACTGGTCGACGACGCTCCAGTAGTCCTCCTTCTTCACGCCGTGCACCTCGCCGTCTTCGGTCGCGTCGACGAGGTCGAACAGGTTCGGAAAGCTCTGGCACAGGCTGACGCAGCGCCGGCAGCCGTGGCAGATGTCGAACACGCGCTCCATCTCCGCGAACGCCGACGCCTCGTCGTAGAACTCGGCGCTGCGCCAGTCGATCGGGTGCCGGGTCGGCGCCTCGAGATTGCCTTCACGTGTCATGGCTTCGTCCCATGGAGAACAAGGGGCCGCAGCCCCTTGTCCGGTCGGGTCAATGGCTCGCTTCAGTCGGCAAGCGCTTCGAGCGCCTTGCTGTAGCGGTTCGCGTGCGAGCGCTCGGCCTTGGCGAGCGTCTCGAACCAGTCGGCGATCTCGTCGAAACCCTCTTCGCGCGCCTGCTTGGCCATGCCGGGGTACATGTCGGTGTACTCGTGCGTCTCGCCGGCGACGGCGGCGGCGAGGTTCTGCCGGCTCGATCCGATCGGCAGCCCCGTCGCAGGGTCGCCCACCGCCTCGAGAAACTCGAGGTGGCCGTGCGCGTGTCCGGTCTCGCCTTCCGCCGTCGAGCGAAACAGCGCCGCGACGTCGTTCTGGCCCTCGATGTCGGCCTTGTTCGCGAAGTACAGGTAGCGGCGATTGGCCTGCGATTCGCCCGAGAACGCATCCTTCAGGTTCTGTTCGGTCTTCGATCCCTTCAGTTCCATATCGATCTCCTTGCAATGAAACGGTCCGTCGGCACACCAACCGCATGGAGTCCATCGCGGCGGGCTCGGACATGGACCATACCCCATCGACGGCCTTTGCACCATCGAATCGGGCTATGCCGCAAATAGCGGCCGGCAATCGCCGGCGCCCGGACAAGCCGCGCCTACGTCAGCCCGAGCAACGCTAGTGCGAGCGCGTGCGGCCGGCCGCGCGGGTCGGCGAACTGATCGAGCACATCGAAGTGATTCGCGCCGGCCACCTGCTCGCACACCGGCACCGCGCGCGCACCCCAGGCGGCTCGGATGAGTGCGTTCTGGCGCAGGAACTCCTCGCTCTCCGCCCCGCCGACGACCGCGAGCAGCCGCCCCGCTGGCGGCGGGAACCGAACCGGGCTCAGACGCCGCACCGACGCCGGCGTCAACCGCAGATCGGCCTGCAGGTACGGCGTGCGGCGCAGCGGCGCGAGGTCGAACAGCCCCGAGATCGCGAGCGCGGAGGTCGCGAGCCGGCGCCGCAGCGCGGGCGCGCCACCGACGCGGCGCCAGTCGCAGCACAGCAGCATCGACGCCAGATGGCCGCCGGCCGAATGCCCGGCGACGACGATGCGCGCCGGGTCGCCGCCGAAGCGCGCCGCGTTGCGATACGTCCACGCGAGCGCGCGCACCATCTGCAGCGCGATCGTCTCGATCGTGACCGCCGGGCACAGCGCGTAGTTCGGCACGACGACGAGCGCGCCGCGATCGACGAACGGCGGCGCGACGAACGAGTGGTCTCGCTTGTCGAGCGCGCGCCACCAGCCGCCGTGGATGAAGAACAGCACCGGTGCCAGCGCCGAGCCGGCAGCACGCGGCAGGAAGACGTCGAGCGTCTCGGCCGCGGCAGCGCCGTAGCGCAGATCGAGATGCGGATCGCAATGCTCGCGCACGCGCGCCGATTGCGCGGCCCAGCGCTCGAGCACCTGCGCGGCGTTCGGTACGCGGGCCAGGTTGTTGTACTGGGCGTCGAGCCAGGCGGGATCGCGTCGCGCATTCATCTGCAAGGGCCTCCGAAGACTGCCCGCAAGCGTACCGCGCGGGCCGCCCCCCACGGCTCGCCACTCGCGCTCGGCAGCGAAACCTGGCCGCCGATTTGATAAACTTCCGCCTGTCGTGGGGGGGTAGCTCAGCTGGGAGAGCGCTGCGTTCGCAATGCAGAGGTCGGGAGTTCGATCCTCCTCCTCTCCACCAACGACATGACAGCCAGGCTCCTCGCCTGGCTTTTTCTTGCCCGGTCCGGGCCGGGCGGCGGCCCTGTCCAGGGCAGTCGGGCCAAGGAGCGCGGCAGACCACGCCGCGGCCGAGCCTCATCCTCGGGCTTGATGCGCAGATCGTCGAGCCGACGCTGACGGGGTGGGTTCAGCCTCGCCGACCGGGGGGCTTGGTCGTGGCGTCGTACCGAGGCGACAGCGGCGAGAACCTGTTCATCTGTGGATCGCGCCGGCCAGCCTTGCCATGTCCGGCAGACCGAGCGCCGTGCGGCCCGACGCCGGTTCCCGCTCCGGCAAGCAGTCGGTTACACTTTTGGTTTAAATGTGCGTTTTGCACATTTATAATGCCTCCATGCGATCTCCACTTCCGTCTGCAGCACAGCCGACCCCCGTCAGTGCTGCCACCGCCGACGCGGACACGCTGACGCACGCGGTCAACGCGCTGCTCGCGCCGATCGCGCAGCTCGCCGTCGCCAAGGGGCTGCCGTGCACGACGGTCGAGGCGCTGCTGCGCCAGGCCTTTGTTCGCGCCGCGCGCGATACGCACCCGAACCTCGCACCGCAGCGCATGGTGAGCCGCATCGCGACCGCGACCGGCCTCAACCGCCGCGAGGTGACGCGCCTGACGCAGCACGCCGCCCTGCCCGCGCCGCGGCGGCCGCTGTCGGCAGAGGTCTTCGCGCGCTGGGCGAGCGACCCGGCCTACCGCGACGCGAAGGGCCGCCCGCGCAAGCTCGCACGCCAGGGCCCGGCGCCGAGCTTCGAGGCGCTGGCGCAGTCGGTGACGCGCGACGTGCACCCGCGCAGCCTGCTCGACGAGCTGCTGCGCCTCGGGCTGGCCGAGGCGAACCCGGCGAACGACAGCGTCGCGCTGGTGCGCGACGCCTTCGTTCCGCGCGGCGACGCCGGACGCATGCTCGGCTTCCTCGGCGCCAACGTCGGCGACCATCTGAGCGCCGCCGTCGCCAACGTGCTCGGCGACGGCGCCAGGCACTTCGAGCAGGCAATCTTCGCCGACGAGCTTTCGGCGCAGTCGCTCGAGGCAACGCGAGCATTGATCACCGCGCAGTGGCGCGCGCTCGCCGCCGCGCTCGTGCCGCAGCTCGAGGCGGCGATCTCAGCCGACCGCGCCGCCGGCCGCGCACAGGACCAGCGCCTGCGCATCGGCCTCTTCAGCTACAGCGAACCCATGCCCGAAGCCTCGGGTACGACGCCGGATGACGCGGCCATCCGGACGAACGCAGCCCTGCCGCCCACCCCCAGACGAGACCGCTCATGAGAACACGCACTGCAATCACCGGCATCGCGCCGCCGCCCGACGCCCCGCGCCGCCTGCTGCGCGCCGTATGCACCTTGTCGGCGGCAGCGCTGCTGCTCGCCTGCGGCGGCGGCGGCGGCGTCGCCGGCGTCGGCACCGGCGGCACCGGATCGTTCAGCGTCGGCACCGTCACCGGCTTCGGCTCGGTCTTCGTCAACGGCGTGCGCTACGAGGACGACGGCGCGCGGCTGGTCGACGACGACGGCAAGGTGACGATCCTCGGCAGCGGCGCCAACCCGCTGCGCGTGGGCATGATGGTCGAGGTCACCGGCAGCGACGACGGCGGCGTGCGAAGCGCGACGCAGATCGCCTACGGCGCCGAACTCGAAGGGCCGGTGACGGCGGTCGACGCCGTCGCCGGCACCTTCCGCGTCTTCGGCGTCACGGTGCGGACGACCTCGACGACGGTCTACGAAGACATCGAAGGCGTTGCATCGCTCGCCGCCGGCAACGTCGTCGAGGTCCACGGCCTGCCCGACAGCGCCGGCCGGATCGTCGCGACCCATGTCGAGCGCGAGGCGGCGAGCGAGGCCGCCCACGCGGCGGACGGTGGCACCTACCGGCTACGCGGGCCGGTCGACGGGCTCCTCAGTTCGTCGTCGGGCAGCACCTTCGCAGTGCGCGGCGTCGCGATCCGCACCGACGCAGCGACGCAGTTCGACGGCACGCCGACCGAAGGCGCCTCGGTCAGCGTGCGCCTGAACCCGACGCTGCAGTCCGACGGCCGCTATCTGGCCCAGCGCGTCAAGGTGCGCAGCGCGTCGTTGAACGACCTGCCGTCTGCCGCCGAGGCCGAGATCGAAGGCTACGTCGGCGGCCTCGACGCGGGCGCCGGCACCTTGAGCGTCGCCGGCTATCCGGTGCGGCTCGCCAGCAACGTCGTCTACGAGGACGGCCGCGCCGCCGACCTGAAGAACGGCGTGCGCATCGAGGCCAAGGGCAGCGTCGCCAACGGCGTGCTGGTCGCCGCGCGAATCGAGTTCGAATCGCTCGACGACGACGACGACGGCGACGACGACGAGGTGCCGGGCGGGCTGCCCGAGTTCGAATTCAAGGGCACGGCCGCGTGCATCGAATGCGGCGCCAGCAGCGGCAGCTTCGGCATCAAGGGCGTCACCGTGACCTACGACGCGCGCACCAGGTTCGACGACGGCTTGACCGGCACGACGCTCGAAGGCCGCATCGTCGAGGTCGAGGCCGTGGCCGCGACGGGCACGGGCGGCACCGTCTACCGCGCGACGAAGATCGAGCTCGACGACTGATCGGAGATGCCGCCGCCCACGCGCCGCTGCACATGAGCGGCGCAGCGGTTCGATTCAGCGGCGAGTGCCATCGCGACGCGCGAGAGCCAACCGGTCGTGGTTGGCTCTTCTTCGGCCCATGGCTCGTCACTGGCACGCTTTCGGTCCGGGTCGCGACGTGCGCAGCCGCAGCGGCCTCAGCACGTCGCCCCGAACGCCGGGTGGTAGGTGACGATGCCGCGCGGGGTCGTGGTGCCGAGGTGCAGCGCTTGGAAATACTCAGGCGGCACGCCCGGGAGAACCAGATCAGGGCTAGCACGAAAGCCAAAGCGGCCGTAGTAGCCGGGATCACCCAGCAGCACGCACCCATGGGCGCAGTGCTGCCGCAGGGCCGCCAGCGCCGCCGCCATCAGCGCGGAACCGACTCCGTGGCCCTGGTGCGCGGGGAGCACCGAGATCGGGCCCACGCCGTACCAGCCGGCCGCACCATCGCTGATCGACACCGGCGAGACGGCGACATGGCCGACGACCGCATCGTCGAGCG